>NZ_JBLVQN010000099.1:0-940 GCF_058323225.1 Neobacillus sp. PVCKKU3 | reverse complement strand
AATTAAGATGATTTCCTACAACTAATTTCAGGTAAGTTCTTTCTCGCAGATTGCCGCAGAAGCATATTCGGCGATGTGAGCAATCTGCTCTACCGACTGAGCTACTGAGCTGCTTTAGTGGCGGTCTGGACGGGACTCGAACCCGCGACCTCCTGCGTGACAGGCAGGCATTCTAACCAACTGAACTACCAGACCGGATTGCGGGGACAGG
Organism: Neobacillus sp. PVCKKU3; assembly: GCF_058323225.1. Lineage (NCBI taxonomy): Bacteria > Bacillati > Bacillota > Bacilli > Caryophanales > Bacillaceae > Neobacillus > Neobacillus sp. PVCKKU3. The sequence goes on along the minus strand of NZ_JBLVQN010000099.1, from coordinate 729 downwards.
ATTTGAACCTGTGACCTTCGGGTTATGAGCCCGACGAGCTACCGGACTGCTCCACCCCGCGATAATAAGAAAGTATTAAGTTTACGCCATACTAAAAGCTAACGTATGACTGTATTAATCTTAAAAAGTATATTCAAGAAATAGATCAATTGATACACTCTAAAATAAATAACAGTCTTATGGCGGAGGAAGAGGGATTCGAACCCCCGCGCGGTTTAACCCGCCTGTCGGTTTTCAAGACCGATCCCTTCAGCCGGACTTGGGTATTCCTCCGTAAAACATATTTGGTAGCGGCGGAGGGGATCGAACCCCCGACCTTACGGGTATGAACCGTACGCTCTAGCCAGCTGAGCTACACCGCCAACATTCATAGATAAATATTCAATGGTGGAGCCTAGCGGGATCGAACCGCTGACCTCCTGCGTGCAAAGCAGGCGCTCTCCCAGCTGAGCTAAGGCCCCAAATAAACAATGGTCGGGAAAACAGGATTCGAACCTGCGACCCCTTGGTCCCAAACCAAGTGCTCTACCAAGCTGAGCTATTTCCCGGTAGTGTTGATAATTTATATGGCGCGCCCGACAGGAGTCGAACCCATAACCTTCTGATCCGTAGTCAGACGCTCTATCCAATTGAGCTACGGGCGCATTATTAGTAATGGTGATATTTGGAGCGGAAGACTGAATTCGAACCCGCGACCCCCACCTTGGCAAGGTGGTGTTCTACCACTGA
>NZ_JBLVQN010000098.1:0-942 GCF_058323225.1 Neobacillus sp. PVCKKU3 | reverse complement strand
GGCTCCTACCTATCCTGTACAAGCTGTACCAAAATTCAATATCAGGCTACAGTAAAGCTCCATGGGGTCTTTCCGTCCTGTCGCGGGTAACCTGCATCTTCACAGGTACTATAATTTCACCGAGTCTCTCGTTGAGACAGTGCCCAGATCGTTACGCCTTTCGTGCGGGTCGGAACTTACCCGACAAGGAATTTCGCTACCTTAGGACCGTTATAGTTACGGCCGCCGTTTACTGGGGCTTCGATTCAGAGCTTCGCTTGCGCTAACCCCTCCTCTTAACCTTCCAGCACCGGGCAGGCGTCAGCCCCTATACTTCGCCTTGCGGCTTTGCAGAGACCTGTGTTTTTGCTAAACAGTCGCCTGGGCCTATTCACTGCGGCTCTTCGGGGCTATTCACCCCAAAAAGCACCCCTTCTCCCGAAGTTACGGGGTCATTTTGCCGAGTTCCTTAACGAGAGTTCTCTCGCTCACCTTAGGATTCTCTCCTCGCCTACCTGTGTCGGTTTGCGGTACGGGCACCTTTTATCTCGCTAGAGGCTTTTCTTGGCAGTGTGGAATCAGGAACTTCGGTACTATAATTCCCTCGGCATCACAGCTCAGCCTTACGGTGAACGGATTTTCCTATTCACCAGCCTAACTGCTTGCACGCACATATCCAGCAGTGCGCTTACCCTATCCTCCTGCGTCCCCCCATCACTCAAACGATAAAGAGGTGGTACAGGAATATCAACCTGTTGTCCATCGCCTACGCCTTTCGGCCTCGGCTTAGGTCCCGACTAACCCTGAGCGGACGAGCCTTCCTCAGGAAACCTTAGGCATACGGTGGATGAGATTCTCACTCATCTTTCGCTACTCATACCGGCATTCTCACTTCTAAGCGCTCCACCAGTCCTTACGGTCTAGCTTCAACGCCCTTAGAACGCTCTCCTACCGCGGACACCA
>NZ_JBLVQN010000097.1:0-991 GCF_058323225.1 Neobacillus sp. PVCKKU3 | reverse complement strand
AATATTATCTTCCTTCAATAATTCGTTTGCACGTGCTTCTACTTTCTCCGAAAGGTAACGGTAGAAAATTAACCCTAAAATATAATCCTTGAATTCGCTGGCATCCATTTGACCCCGTAAGTCATTTGCCATCGCCCATAATCTTTTATGCAGTTCAGCTTGTTGCTGACGTTGTTTTTCACTTGTTGTCATGTTCAGTTACTCCTTCAGTTTGATTCATAGACATTTATACTTTGTTGTTTGTTAGTATAACCATTTAAAAAGAGCGCCACATTAGCGCCCTTATCAATTATAACAAATTTATGCTCCATACTTTTCACTAAAATCACGGATAAATGATGTAATCGCTTTGATTGCTTTGTTCTTTTTCAAAAATGAACCTGATAAAGAATCCATAATCGCATTTTTTTCGATTAAATTGGAATACCCATACGTTGATACTTGTTCACGCAATACATGATCTTCAATATTTACTTCTTTAGCAAATGATGAAAGCTCCTGCTCACTCATTTCTTCTTCGTAACGATTGTAAGCATCCATCACAGACTCATCAGGTGCCAACGTTGGCGCAACCTTATTTAAGAAGCCTTTAATCAGATCAATTTTTAGACGCAGCTTTGGATCAGATGCATGGTTTAATTCTTGTATGATGAAACGGATTTCTTTGTCACGTTCCTTTTCATCCTTTGTGTTTAGGCCAGCGATGAGATTCAGAATGTAGCTGACGTTTATGCGGTCTGTATGCATCAACTCTAACTCAAAGTCAATGTCATGTAAAATCGATTCTTTTGGTACTTCGCTGCGTTTAAAGTCTTCATATACTTTGAAGTATTTGCTCTTGTAATCCTCGTATGATTGCTGTGAAATCGTTAGCTCTGTTTCATCAAACTCAAAATCGGAAAACGACTGTAAACGTTGAAGGAATTTCGTCACATTTTTAAATGCAATGATAAATTGACGTTTATCCTCTTCTCGCTCTAGTTCGTCAACT
>NZ_JBLVQN010000096.1:0-1033 GCF_058323225.1 Neobacillus sp. PVCKKU3 | reverse complement strand
AAAGTATAAAGTTTACGTCATGCTAAAAAGCTAACGTAGGACTGTATCAATCTCAGAATGCTTATTCAAGCAGCAGCTCGATTGATACAACTCGCAGATTATTCATTGAAGCAACGCTCGTTGCTCCACCCCGCGATAATAAAAAGTATAAAATGTATTTATGGCGGAGGAAGAGGGATTCGAACCCCCGCGCGGTTTAACCCGCCTGTCGGTTTTCAAGACCGATCCCTTCAGCCAAACTTGGGTATTCCTCCATAAAATATGAAACTAATGGTGGACCTTGTAGGACTCGAACCTACGACCGGACGGTTATGAGCCGTCTGCTCTAACCAGCTGAGCTAAAGGTCCAAGATAAAATTCTTTAACCTGTATGGTTAAAAGCCGTCTGTCCCCATCTCAAAAAGCATATTCAAGCAGCAGCTCGATGGGTACAACTCGTAGCATATTCAGCGGAGCCTTGCTCGTTGCTCTAACTAGCTGAGCTAAAGGTCCTAATAATCTTGGTAGCGGCGGAGGGGATCGAACCCCCGACCTTACGGGTATGAACCGTACGCTCTAGCCAGCTGAGCTACACCGCCAAATTACATATTTAAATTAAATGGTGGAGCCTAGCGGGATCGAACCGCTGACCTCCTGCGTGCAAAGCAGGCGCTCTCCCAGCTGAGCTAAGGCCCCATTGATTTTAGTAAGAATGGTCGGGAAAACAGGATTCGAACCTGCGACCCCTTGGTCCCAAACCAAGTGCTCTACCAAGCTGAGCTATTTCCCGTACTATTAAATTTAATGGCGCGCCCGACAGGAGTCGAACCCATAACCTTCTGATCCGTAGTCAGACGCTCTATCCAATTGAGCTACGGGCGCATCTTGATTTTAAATGGTGCCGAGGACCGGAATCGAACCGGTACGGTAGTCACCTACCGCAGGATTTTAAGTCCTGTGCGTCTGCCAGTTCCGCCACCCCGGCAATTTTGGAGCGGAAGACGGGATTCGAACCCGCGACCCCCACCTTGGCAAGGTGGTGTTCTACCACTGA
>NZ_JBLVQN010000094.1:0-1497 GCF_058323225.1 Neobacillus sp. PVCKKU3 | reverse complement strand
TTGAACTGCCCCCTGTCAAGTAGACAGTGGAAATAAAAAAACGATTTTAAGCGGCTTTAGCTCTGTATTCAAGGGGGCTAAGGCCGTTTAATCTTCTTTGTAATCTTTCATGATTATAAAAGTTTATGTAATCCTCAATGTCTTTTTTCAACTCTTCAAAAGTACTGTATTTATTTAGGTAATATTTTTCACATTTTAAGGTTCCCCAAAATGCCTCCATTGGTCCGTTATCAATACACCTTCCGACTCTCGACATACTTTGCACCATTTTTGCCTTTTCAATTTTTCTTTTAAATGCAGGCGAAGTGTATTGAAATCCCCTGTCACTGTGTAGAAGAGGGCAGGCACCTGGGTTAGCCTCCAATGCTAGATCAAGGGTTTTAAACACTAACGGATTATTATTTGAAGTCCCTAATACAAAGCTTACTATAGACCCATCATGTAAATCTAAAATCGCACTTAAATAAGCCTTCTGTGATGCTCCAAACTTCATTTCAGTGACATCAGTCAGCCATTTTTCATTTGGCTTCTCTGCGTTGAAATCTCTATTTAATACATTCTCTGCCACATGTTGTGGAGTACTAGGCTTATAATTTTTGCGCTTACGTCGAATAATCGCCTGAAGTCCGGCAATTCCCATCAATCGATACACACGTTTATGGTTAATTGCCTTTGGTAAGCTACGATTCAGGTTCATTGTAATTCGGCGATATCCATATATGCCATCCACTTTGTTATATAGGTGGATTATCTCCTTCAAAATTTCTTCATTCAACTTCTCGTTTTCTGAGGGAGAGCGATCGCGCCACTTATAGTAGGCTGCACGTGAAATTCTCGCAATCTCACATAATAGTACAATAGAAAAGTTCTCTTCTTTATGAAGTTCCTGTATAGCTACGTATTTATCCGTAAATCGGGTGTGGCTTAAGGACGCTTCTTTAAACGCCTCCTTTCGAGTTCCTCTAACTTTTTTAAGAATGCATTTTCTGCCCGGAGACGTTCATTTTCCTGCTCCAACCGCTTCATTTCACGTTGAATCTTTTCCTCGGTAGTTAACTCTAGATCTGACTTACTTCTACCTCGATTATCTTTTAGACCAGTTTCTCCTTCTTTCTCATACTTCTTTACCCATTGATACACCTGTTGATATGAGACTTTAAAGTGCTCTGATGCTTGGTTATAATTTTTTCCGTTCTGAAGACAATACATCACAATTTCCAAACGTTCTTCAAGCGAAGTAGACCGACCTTTGATCATAGAGTTACTCATCCTTTGCGTGTCTTTTAATTCTCTATGATCATTATAATTCCTTATCCACTTTTCCAACACTGAGTGGCTTGATATTTCATATTTTTGTATAACATCAGTCAAAGAATAGGCCCCGGATAGGTAATCAAGAACGGCAGCTGTTTTTACCTCTTTTGAGTATCGTTTCCATCCAGTTGCCTCTTGAAGTCCATCCATTCCATATGTGCAATATAAATAAATCCATCTTTC
>NZ_JBLVQN010000093.1:0-1546 GCF_058323225.1 Neobacillus sp. PVCKKU3 | reverse complement strand
AAAAAACATTCATGATCTTTTGCTCCCAACCCATGCATGAAAATAATATCTCTCCGTCCATAATTGATAGTGACACAAACAGTAATTTAAGACGTGGCTTTTTTTGGTGGTTCGACCCTGTAAAAAAAACTGTTTGAGTGAGTTTGGTGTTCAACCCTTTGTTAGCTCCTTCCTTATGGTAGGATGACTACGTACAGAAAAATGCTTATTTTTCAAACTCACTCACTGTTTGTGATCCTATTTATGAAGGAGATTTTTATGGAGGTATTTATTGAACGATGTGCTGGCTTAGACGTGCATTCAGAAACTATTGTGGCTTGCGTGATTACTGGGAATAGAGATGAGGACTTGTTTAAAGAAACCGAAACTTTTCCCACTCTAACAAAGGATCTTTATCGGTTATTAAAGTGGCTGGAGAATCATGGTGTGACCCATATAGCAATGGAAAGTACAGGAGTATATTGGAAACCAGTATTCAATATCTTAGAAGATTACTTCGATATTACATTGGCCAATGCACAAAGGATCAAAAATGTACCAGGGCGAAAAACGGATGTTTCAGATGCAGAGTGGATAGCTAAGCTATTGCGTCATGGGCTAATTGAGAAAAGTTTTGTCCCTCCTGTTGATATTCGGGACCTTCGTGATTTAACGAGACTTCGTAAGAAGTGGATTGGTCATTTAACTTCAGAGAAGAATAGAATTCAAAAAGTTTTGGAGTGCTCTAATGTCAAACTAAGTACTGTAATATCCGATGTTTTTGGAGTGTCAGGAAGAAAACTGCTTCAAAAATTGATTGAACAGGGATATGTAGATGAATCCGATGTTGAAAAAAGTATCCATGGGAGGATGTCAGAGAAAAAACAAAAGATTACTGAATCTCTTTTTGGAACTTTAAACGAGCATCAAATCTTTCTCATTAGACAATCTTGGCAGCACATCATATATTTAGAATCACTTATCTCTGAAATTGAAGAACGTGTTGATAACCTTTTAAAAAACTATCATGAAGAATTAAACTTATTGCTTACTATACCCGGTATTAAAAAGGACACGGCAGCAATAATCATTGCGGAAATCGGAGTGGATATGGGTCAGTTTCCTACTTCTCAGCATTTAGCTTCTTGGGCCGGTGTTTCACCCGGAAACAAGGAAAGTGCTGGAAAACGTTATAGTACCAAGACGGTAAAAGGAAATCCTCATATTAAATCAGCATTGTGTGAAGCTGCATGGGCTGTCTCAAGATGCCGAAATCGATGGTTAGCAACAAAATATTGGTCAATAGCAGCAAGAAGAGGAAAGAAAAAAGCACTCGTTGCCATATCGCATCGAATGCTTCGAATCATTTACTCCATGCTTATAAACAAGGAGCCATTTAAAGAATATCAAGTTAGTTAGTATAACCAAAAACAAATAGAAATATACAAAGTTACCTTCCCACAGGTACCTCTGTTTTCTTATTGCCTTTTTTTAGGTTATTTATAGGATTTCCCATCCCGATCAATAGTATACAGGAGACCCGAGGATTATTTATTTTCACAGAAAA
>NZ_JBLVQN010000092.1:0-1642 GCF_058323225.1 Neobacillus sp. PVCKKU3 | reverse complement strand
GAAAAATCTCCGCTTCGTATTATAAGGTCAGCCAGATATTTCTGGTTGACCTTTTTTTATATGGTTTTATTATTACGGTAGCCGGGGTAGAACGTATCTCCGCTTGGGAGGAAGATCCCGTGAAATAAACTGTTCACCCCCTACTTGCTTAAACATGATTTGGCTGGTTGGGACAACGATCCCGTATAACAAGCGAAGCTATGAAACTGCAAGAAGGACTAGGGGTTGCCGGCAAATTTAGATATTATTGGAGGGGATAGAAAAATGAATCCTGTTGTTGGACTGGATGTGGCCAAGGGCGAAAGCCAGGTACAGGCTTTCGTGGATAAAAAAAAACCTTATAAAACAAGCTTTAAAGTACCTCATACTCTAGAAGGATTGGGAATGTTAAGTAAGTTTCTTAGAGAAATAGAAGATCTTACAGGGCTAAAACCACCCATTGTTCTGGAGTCTACAGGGCATTACCATACTCCAGTCGTCCAGTATTTTGAGGAAAGAGGATACCTGCTTATTATTGTAAACCCACTCGTTTCTTATCGGGCAAAAAGCTCTTCCTTGCGGAAGGTAAAAACAGACATAATCGATGCCAGGCATCTTTGCGAGCTCTATTACAAAGAGGATCTGGAGCCTTATAAAAAGCGTGGAATTCAGATTTTGAACCTTCGCAACCTTACGAGGCAGCACGAAAGCATGACAGGTATGTATGTACAAACAAAGCTCCAATTTCAGGCGGTGCTTGATCAGGTTTTTCCAGAATATGAAGATGTTTTTGGGGACTTATATTCGGTTGTCTCCCTATTAACATTAATGGAATTCCCGACATCCAAAGAGGTATTGGAAATCGAAGAAGATACCTTAGCCAAACGAATTAATGAACTTTGTAAAAGCCGTTCAAGTAAGTGGGCACGCACACAGGCAGAGAAGCTTATCGAAGCAGCTTGTAGGAATCCATTCAAGAAAGTTTTGTATCAAAGCCATGTTGTAAGTCTGAAAATGCATATAGAGATGCTTCTGGAGTACCAAAAGCATCTATCCACAATAGAAGCAGAGATAGATGCTTTGGCTAAAGAAATGGAAGAATATAAAATCATTCAATCAATCCCTGGAATTGGTCGAAAAATCGCTGCAACGATTATTTCGGAAATCGGAGAGATTGAACGGTTTCCCCACCCTAAAAAACTTGTTGCATTTGCCGGCCTTGACCCGAGTATCTTTGAGTCTGGGAGATTCAAAGGGACAGTGAACCGGATTACAAAAAGAGGTTCAAGCAGGCTAAGACACGCTTTATATATGGCTGTACAATGTGCCATCCGTGATTGCCGGAAGAAGAAAACGCCCCCGGAATTCATCGCAAGTAATAGGAAAATGCGAGAGTTCTATGATAAAAAACGTGATGAAGGAAAGCCCTACAAGGTAGCCATAATTGCGTGTGCAAATAAGCTTTTACATTGGATTTATGCACTCTTAAAAAGCAATTCAACTTTCCAAGATATTGTCTAAAATGCAAAGCTAACCAAATAAACTAAAACCTTCCAAAATAGTTCTAATGGAAGGTTATTTGGCATGCTTATTTTTAGAATACCACACAATAAAAAGATATTTAAATGAAAAATGTTGACAAACTATTAGCTGGTTTATTTTT
>NZ_JBLVQN010000091.1:0-1694 GCF_058323225.1 Neobacillus sp. PVCKKU3 | reverse complement strand
TCCAAACCAAATCAGAGCTACATTACGAAAGGAGCTAGTTATTATGAAGGATACCATAAAATACGTAGGTTTAGACGTATCAAAAGAAAAAATAGCTGTCGCGATTGCAGATGAAGGAAGAGATGAGCCTAGATACTGGGGCATGATTTCGAATACACCAGAAGCAGTTACGAAATTGATGAAAAAGATAGGAAGCAGCGAGAACTTACGAGTGTGTTACGAAGCAGGCCCTACTGGATATGCATTGTATAGGTTACTCCTTGCGCTAAATATTCACTGTACTGTGATAGCACCATCTTTAATTCCTCAAAGACCTGGTGAACGTATTAAAACGGATCGCAGAGATTCTGTTCGACTAGCTCAATTATATCGAGCCGGGGAATTAACTTCTGTTTACGTTCCTACTCAAGAGGATGAAGCTTTACGTGATCTTGTTCGATGTCGAGAAGATGCAAAAGAAGACGAATTAAGAGCTAAACACCGGTTAAGTAAATTTTTACTCCGTTATGATATCCAACCACCATCAAAGGGAAAAAAATGGACAGTCAGATATTATAGATGGTTGGACACGGTAAAGTTTGAAAACTCAAAACTACAAGTGGTATTTCAAGAGTACTATCATCAAATTAAAGAGATACAACAACGAATCTTAAGACTAGAAGAAGAAATCAGAATACAAGCAACGGAAGGTGCTCATGCCCCAACCATCCAAGCTTTACAAGCATTAAGAGGAGTAGCACTGATTACAGCGACTAGCATTGCGGCAGAAATAGGTTCTTTTAAACGATTTTCCACTCCTAGACAGTTTATGGCGTATGTGGGATTAGTACCTAGTGAATATTCGAGTGGTGAAAGTAGAAGACAAGGAAAGATCACTAAAACAGGGAATCGTCATGTGAGGCGTCTACTAGTGGAATCGGCCTGGAGTTATAGATATAAACCTTCCGTCAAAGGTGAATTACAAAAGAGACAAAATGGACAATCGCCAACCATTCAAGCAATATCTTGGAAAGCACAAAACCGACTTCATAAGAAATATTTTCGATTATTATCAAGAGGCAAAGAAAGTGGTAAAGCCATTACTGCAGTGGCAAGAGAGCTAGCAGGTTTTATTTGGGCAATTACGCAGGAATTAGACGAAGTAGTACCAAAAGCTTAAATAAGTACGTTTTCTCAAATGACGATTAGTACATTAGAAAGAAAATAGATGGATGAGAATAGGGCTCGAAGGCAAAGAGAAAAACCGGGAAGGAAAACCCACGTGCCTCCTCTGTGCTATATCTATTTAGATTAACGCACGTCACGAGTTAGTGGATATGTCCTTTATACGGAAAGATAAAATGTGAGAACCCACGAATATCAGAGCGTTAACCGCAGTAGAGATTTTTGCCTTCGTGCCGTGTCCTTAACATCTATTCAAAAAAACATGAGGGAGGTACGATTATTCCATCTTTAGCTTAAAAAAGTGTCTCACCTCTTTGAATGGCAGTCAAGGAAAGCACTTGACAGCCATTCAAAGAGGTGAGAAGTGGTCAGTAAGCTAAAGAAGGAGCTACTCTAGCCAGAACGGCTAACTATCTAACCAAATAAGCGAAGAAGCGAGAAATAGCTTCTCTTCTTAGAGTTGGTCAAAAATGGACCAAAACCTAGTTTAGTGTGGGGGCCCTTGACAGTTTCGTTCATATCAGGAGGCT
>NZ_JBLVQN010000090.1:0-1741 GCF_058323225.1 Neobacillus sp. PVCKKU3 | reverse complement strand
CGAGACCACTGAAAAACATTTCCAAATAATTGGAATGTGAATTTTTTAGAATTATAACTTAAATAAATAGAAAAATCCCCCAATTTGGTATAATGGAATTGTCGAGAAACCATAACCAAGAAGGGGGATTTTTCATGCTTAAAGACAAAAATATGCAATTAAGCATCTATTCATTATTATACGATAAAATTCCAAATAATCATATGCTCAGAAAGATTAATAATGCCGTTGATTTTAGTTTTATTAATGAACACCTCAAGGATTCTTATTGTAAGTATTATGGAAGACCTGCTAAAGAACCTGAACTAATGGTTAAACTTTTATTACTACAGAAATTTTATAATTTATCGGATCAAAGAGTCATTGAAGATGCTTCCTTGAATCTTGCCTATATGTATTTTCTAGACATCAATCCGGATGAAGAAATGCCCCATCCAAGTTTATTAGCCAAATTCAGAGTGCATAAATTAGAAGATGGAACATTGGATGAATTCCTTACAGAGGTTGTGAAACAATGTGTGGAAAAAGGGGTCGTTAAAGGAACCGGAGTCAGTGTCGATACTACCCATACCGAGGCGAACACATTTAAGGCAACACCCGAAAGAGTGATGAAGCAGCTGGCTAAAAAAATCTTCAAAACTATAAAAGAAGAAACCGGTGATGTACCTGAATCCATCAATCAAGATATCCCTGAATACAAAGAAATTGAAGATCACAAAGAGGCCAAAGAAACGATGAAATCCTATCTGGAAGAGACGATCTCCCAGGTAGAAGAACAGGTTGAAGTTGAGAAGAGCCCAAAAGTAAATGAAGTACTTGAAATAGCAAAAGAAATCATAAGTGACCCTAAATTTATAGAGCAGAAAGGCGTTCGCTCAATCGTTGACCAAGAGGCCCGGGTGGGCCACAAAAGTAAAACTCAGACTTTCTTTGGATATAAAACGGAATATGCCATTACAACAGAAGATTTTATTATAACAGCTGTAAGAGTTAATAATGGTGCTTATGTAGATGGAACTCAGTTTGATGAACTTATCGAGCTAACCAAGAAAAGTGGAATCTCAATTAAGGAAGTATATGGAGACCGAGCATACTTTAAGAAGCCTATTTTAGATAAAATAAAGGAATTAGACGCAACATCCTACATACCCGTCAACCCTATGGCCTATAGGGTTGACGAAGAAAGGTTTAGCTACAATAAAGATTCTGATGAATGGTTTTGTGCGCAAGGAAATAGAACAGAAGGAAAAAAATACAAAAAAGATAAGCGTGGCAGGGAATCCTATAGATATTATTTTGAAAAGGAAAAATGTAGAACCTGTCCATTAAGAGAAGAATGTATAAAGGGAACGACTGTAAGAAGAGTCTTAGAAGTCGGAATCAACACCCCAGAACTTTATGAGTATAGCCAAAAACAAAAAACAGAGGAGTTCCGAGAGAACTACAAAAAACGGGCTTGCCAAGAATGGAAGAATGGGGAAATGAAAAATTTCCACGGGCTAGATCGTGCCAAGGGGTACGGTCTAAAAAGCATGTCCAAACAAGCGAAATTAACCGCATTAGCGGTAAATTTAAAGAGGATAGGAAACATCCTACCCTCTTAAAACTCCTCAAAACCCCTAATTATTAAATCTTAATGCCTCTTTATTGAAAATATTGGATATTCACCATCTGTTTTCCGCAGTAGATTGCATGGCCAGCCTTACCATGTTAAAAAAAGTCGACTTTTTCAGTGGTCTCG
>NZ_JBLVQN010000009.1:0-142804 GCF_058323225.1 Neobacillus sp. PVCKKU3 | reverse complement strand
AGAAAAGTGAAAATCATCTTAAACCTAGTAATAGTAGGGGCCATTTTTCTTATTTTTGGCTCCGATCACTCGGTATTAGCCGCTTGTACGATAATGGGAGCAACTGGAACAGCGACTCTTGGCAGGCGTGTATTTTTGGCATCTACCAGTGATAATCCTTACCTCGAAGGTCCGAGAAAACCTGTCGTTGTCACCATCCCAAAAGACGGGGGATATAAATTTGTGCATACCCCTTGCCTGATAAAAGATTCTTCCGGGGAACTGGTTGATATCGGTTCAGATAGGGGAATGAATGAAACGGGTTTTTCCTGGACGAGAGCATGGGTGGTTCCGAAAGAAGGGGAAGATCCTGAAAAATTAGATGCAGTTGATTGGTTTTTAAAAATGGGAGCAACGGTTTCGACGGTCGATGAGGCCATCACATTTGTGAAAGAGAATCCAAAGGGATTCGGCACTCAGGGGAATTACCTTTTTGCGGATCGGAATGGGAACATGGCTGTGGTAGAAGTTGGTTATAAGACGGTTACGGTGGCCGAAACCTTCACAAGTAAAGACAATGGAATTGCAGCAAGGGCCAATAGGTGGGAAACGGATCCGATGGTACCACTCGATGATAGCAAAAGAGGAAATACGATTCATTTTGATTCCTCTGAATTCCGTTATCATCGAGCGATGAATCTCTTAAAAGAAAACGCATCTCAAATTGATGTAGAAACGATGAAAAAACTAATTAGTGATCGAACTCCTGACCCAGGAACACCGCACGAAAAGTCGATCTCCAATCACGGTCTTCAAAGCGGTACCGTCAGTACCGAGATTTATGATCCACAAAACCTTACATTCTGGTATACATACGGCTGGCCAGATGGTGAAGAGGATCACGTCGATTCTGCTATCTTTGGTGAAAATAAAAACACCTGGGGCCAATGGATTCCGTTTGTACTAACTGAACTGGAAGAGGAAGGGTATTACACTGATTGGGCTGGGAACATCACTCCAATTGGGGCTAGATATTTAGGTAGGAAAATTGGCAATGTTGAGAGCGCTTTATTTTTAAAAAAATAAACCAAAATTACAGGAGGTAAATCAATATGAACGAACCTAAAAAAATCGGAATGCTGACACCATCTTCGAACACAGCTTTGGAGCCGATTTGCTCGAGAATGCTGCATGAAGTTCCGGAGGTAACTTGTCATTATAGCCGGTTCGAAGTGACGAAAATCTCACTGGAGCAGGATTCCTTAAGTCAATTCAATATGGAACCCATGCTTCGGGCGGCAGAATTACTGGCGCATGCCGAAGTTGATGTAATTGCATGGAACGGAACATCGGGCGGATGGATCGGCTTTGATGTAGACCGAAAGCTTTGCGAAGAGATTACGAAAAGAACAGGAATCCCGGCAACCACTTCCATGTTATCGCAAATAAGAGCATTCAAAGAGCATGATATTAAATCCGTCCACCTTGTCACTCCGTATATTTCTGAAATTAATAGATTAATTGCTGAACAATACAAAAATGAGTGTGGAATAGAAACGGTAAATAGTTCCGGACTTAATATTACACACAATCGTTCGTTTAGTTTGGTGCCTCAGGAAAGAATTGAAGAACAGATTAAGGAAGTAACTGTATCTCCAGCTGAAGCTTTAAGTATCGTTTGTACGAATTTTCCTCCAGTTGCTAAGGTTAACTATTATGAAGAAAAGTACAAAATGCCAATGTACGACACGATTAATGTGCTTATTTGGGAATGTTTAAAAATGGTAGATATAGATCCTGCCAAAGTAAAAGGGTGGGGAGCATTGTTTTCAAGGGCAACCGTAAACCAATAAATCGAAACCTCTCTTGGCAGGTGGTGGAAGGGCCATACATGCTGATGGTGCAGTAAGAATTGAAAACGCTTTATAAGGATGGATGAACACATACAAGAATCATTTAGTTGCCATAAGAAACTGGTGTGGATGGACTAGCTAGAACCCATATTTTGCGGGAACTTCAGGTGGTAATGAAATTCTCAACTTAAATCTGGCAATTAGGATCACTTTTTAAAATAAAGGGGGAGCTATGATGACAAGTCCAGTAATTCAGCCAAATCAAGAAAGTCAGATAACACAAGGATATGACATTACAGGTGTAGAAGAAAGTTTACGGCCAAATGACCCTGAAAAAAGAATCATGAGTCCACTAAGTTTTGGACTGGCGTTCACAGGGGATGGAGTAAGCCTAGGCAATATGGCGATTGGAACGGGATTGGTTGTGGCGGGAACTGCAACCATGAATTTCATGCAAACAATGGTTTCGTTACTTATTGCAACAACTATTATCGGTGCTGCTTTTCTAATGAATGACAGTTTTGGCTATCGCAATGGTGTCCCATATGTCATTCATTTAAGAATGGCTTTTGGGATGAAGGGTGCGATTCTTTCGTCCATCCTGAGAGGTGTTCCTGCAATCGTGTGGTATGGGTTTCAGTCGTGGATTGGAGCAACTGGATTAAGTGAAATCATCAGAATTTCAACCGGAGGAAAAATTAATAGTATTCCGATTAGTTTTGTTATACTTCTACTCATCCAAATTGTTTTATCTTTAAAAGGTTTCCACACCATTAAGTGGTTGAACTCTGTAATTGCCATCGTCCTTATGTCCTCATTTGTTTATGCAGCTGTAGTAGTTTTAAAAGACCATAGTGCCGTCATTCATTCCACCTGGGTAGAAGCAAAAGGAACATGGGGGCTCCCATTCTGGTCTTTCACGATGGCCTTCCTTGGCAACTACGCTGCGCTTTTCCTAAGTGCATCTGATTACTCTCGTGAATTGAAAGTAGGAGTATCAGCGCCTAAACGGTTTCTTATGTACTTTACTCCGGTTACGGTAACTTATTTTACGGTCATGAGTCTTGGCGTCATGCTTGCTGCCGCAACAGGTCTTGCGAACCCTGTTCAAGCGTTCGCAAAAATTGTTAACAATGATTATATTACCTTCATCGTTTCCGTTTTTGTTGTTCTTGGAGCTGTTGCTGTTAACCTGATTGCAAACATTGTTCCGGCAGCCTACATCATTCAATTGTTTACAAAAGTAAAATATAAAGTTTCAGTCGTCATTGCAGGCTTGCTTGCAATGGTATCATTCCCTTGGAAATTGATTCAGCCGGGTTCATCAGATGGACTCCGAATTTTTATCCTCACCTATTCTGCCTTCTTAGCACCAATCACGGCAATATTAGTCGTTGACTATATACTATTGCGGAAGAGAAAGGTTGATATTAATGAATTGTACAATCCGAATGGTCAATTCAGCGGCTTAAATATGGCTGCAATTATCGCCATGATCATTGGCGCGGCCAGTGCCTTTACTGTCGTCGATCTTGGCTGGCCGATTGGATTAGTAGTTGGCGGCATCTCCTACTACTTGCTGAATAAATATGGATTTAAACAATCTGTATTTAAAAAAGGAACCATTTTTGAAAAATAGAAAATTAACTTTCACCAGAAATATAATAGAAAGGATGAGGGGAAATGAAGTTTGATTTGGTGATCCAAAATGGAAGTGTCGTGTTAAAGGACTCTGTTGAAAAAGTGGATATCGGTATTAAAAATGGCAAAATTATTGAGATTTCCCAACATATTAACGATTCTGCCAAAGAATATGTCGATGCAACTGGTCAGTATGTCATGCCAGGGATGGTGGATGCCCATGTTCATCTTTCTGAGCCGGGGAGAGATTGGGAGGGGTTTGAAACAGGAACAAAAGCCTTGGCCGCCGGCGGAACCACTTCGATTGTTGATATGCCTTTAAATGGACTTCCAGCTACAACAAATAAAGAAGCACTTAGAGGTAAATTAAAAAGTGCGGAAAATAAAGCCTATGTGGATTACGCTCTATACGGGGGACTAGTACCCGGGAACATCGAGGACTTAGAGGATCTTTCCAACGAGGGAGTTGCCGCATATAAATGCTTCATGGCGACAACGGGCAGTGATGTAGTAGGGGACTTTAAAAACGTGGATGTTTACACCCTTTATCAAGGCATGAAGAAATTAGCCGAATTGGGCCATTTTTTATCGATACATGCAGAAAATGCTGAATTCACAGATCAATATGCCTTAGATAAAATCAAGCAAGGCAAGGTAACGATAAGGGATTATGTGGAGTCAAGACCTGTTATAGCGGAAGTTGATGCAGTCAGACAGGCGTTATTTTTAGGTAAAGAAACGGGATGCAAACTTCACTTTGTTCATATCAGCAGCAGGCAAGCGGTAGAGGAGATAATAAAAGCCCGCGAGGAAGGCCAGGATGTCACGTTGGAATCCTGTCCCCACTATTTCACGATGGATTTGGAAGCCTTTGAAAAAATCGGCCCTGCTGCAAAATGTGCGCCGCCATTACGCGAAAAAGAAGAGCAGGAGCAATTATGGGAAGCACTTTTGGAGGGGAAAATTGATTTCCTTACATCCGATCACTCCCCATGTCCGCCAGAAATGAAGCAAAGTGACACCAACAATATTTTTGAAATCTTCGGAGGGATCTCGGGCTGTCAAAATAATGTTGATTTAATGTTTGACGAAGCGGTCAAGAAGCGCGGCTTATCTGTACAGCGTTTTGCTCAACTGATTGCCACAAATCCGGCTAAGAGATTTAACTTGAAACAAAAGGGCAGTATTGAATTGGATAAAGATGCGGATATCATCCTGATTGACCCGAATCAATCCTATCAGGTAAGGAAGGAAGACTTATATTACCGTCATCAGCACAGCCCTTATATTGGCCGAACCATTGATTGTCGTGTCACAAAAACATTTGTGAGAGGACAGCTTGTATTTGATCTTGAAGCAGGAATCGTTGGTCGACCAGTGGGGAAATATCTTTCCGCTAATAGTTTGGTAGAAATTTAAAACCATATATAGAAAATAGAAGTGGCGTAGGAAGAATTCCTGCGCTATTTCTGTTTGTAAGGGATAGAAATTTGTTAAATTCATAATCTTAATCGTTATCTAGAGTCATTGTATTAAGTAGGACCTTTTTAATATAATCTGCTAATCTTTGGACCAGTCCGCCGGTTGATTAACGCTTTAACGCACCGGGGTATTGTCCCCGTTTCCCAAAAATCTATAGATTTTTATCAACTAAATTCGGAAGTTAAGATTAATCATTGCATATATTAAAAGGAAAAGGTTTAAGAAGCATATTTTCAGTGTAAATTGGAAATAAGAGGGTGAATAATATTGAAATTTTCTAAAGATAACAAGTATAATGGAAAAAAGAAACAAAAATCTAATATTGAGGTGACCAAAATGACACCACCAGTTCAGGGAATCCTTGATGATGCAAAGAAAGAAAAATTAGAAGTTCAACAGCCAAACGTTACTTCTTTCGAAGAATTGAGTACACAACACGGCCTGCCCCCCGCTTTTGGAAAATCACTCTCGGAAATTTTTGAGGAAGGTAAATGATGCAGAATATCAAAACACGTTTCAAAGATATATTGGAGCATGATTTTTCAAAGGCATCTATTTATTTAGATGCTTGTTTTATTATTAAGTCTCTAGAATCGAACCCTTCCTCGTTAAGGAGTAAGGTTAATTCTTTGCTTGAAAAATGGGGGAAATCCGAGGATATTCAAATTTTATTAAGTCCATACACAGCATCTGAAGTTATTCATGCAATTCTAAAAAACTGGATTTATAGAGCGATAGAATTAGAGTATAAAAAAGATCAAAAGATCGAAATGCATCCCCTTGAGAAGGCTGTTTATAATACATTTCCTGCAACTTCCATGCTTTATAGTTATACGGACAAAAACGCTTTGAAGCAAATGATACAATCACCAGAAAATAGCTATATTAACATTACTAATTTGCTTAAACAAGTAAAAAGCAATTGTTCAGACGAAGAACTTAATTCATTAGAATTTTATTATCAACAAGCGGTAAAGACGTTCTTAACTCATTTAAGTGGTTGGGAAACTTTAGGGCTTAGAAACATACATATTGTTGATATAAACCAAGAAATATACAGTAATGCTTTACAATTTATACAATCTTTACTTCTTGAAACAAACGATGCTTTTCACTTATCAAGTGCCGAGTTTTTTACAAAAATTAACCCTGAAACATACTTTGTCACTTTAGACAAAGATTTTGTCACAAACAAATTTAAAAATAGTGCTTCCTCATTATCTGCTAATATTATAAGAATAGCTTAGTTAGAGGATATTGCTATATTTGATTTGGCAGCCATAAGGCTGCTTTTCCCTTTATAGGATGGAATTATTTAAAATAGTAATATCTATGACAGGTAAAGATTGCCAAGCAACCAACGAGAAAATTGGGAATGTCCGTGGAACCTAAACTAAAAAGAGGTCAAACCTTCTTGCTTAGTTTTTATCATTTATTACTCGTAATACAAGAACATAAAGAAAATACAGTCCCATATAAGCACCTGTCATCAGGAAAATGGGATTTAGAAATACTGCATGAATATTGGTCATAAAGACTTTATCATCTCTGATAATCTCAAAGATAGCGATTGAAGAAATATTTCCAAAAATAAGTGCCGACAGAATCGCCATTAAATCAAAAATGACCCTTATTTTGGACCATTTTCTTTGTAGTACAACCATTAATATAGGGAGTACAATACTTCCGATTATTAAAAGGAGCTTCATCAGGATCACCTCGCTTATCATTCTTCACGAAATATAGGGGGATTAAACATACTAAGTAAATGGGTGAAAAGCAAAGCCTTCAGCGGTTTCTTTATTGTTCCATATAGAGTATGCAGTGGCTGCAGGACAATACTCTATAAATCCACTGAAACCTTTTTGTGCAGCCTTCGTATTATAGGGAAACGAAATTGGATATTTGTGGGAGGAGAATGAAGATGTCTGAAAAAGGCTGTATTAAATGTGGAAGCAAAGATGCAGGAACAAAGGAAGTAGCGATGACGGGTACAGGTTTATCGAAAATCTTAGATATTCAGCACAATACCTTTATCGTGGTGTATTGTAAAAAATGTGGTTACTCCGAGTTCTATAATAAGCAATCTTCAAAAGGGTCAAATATATTGGATTTATTCTTTGGTTAATTAAATATAAACCATAATTTTATTATGTAAACAAAATTGAAGCTATCTTAAAGGAGGAGATAATGAATGGATGTTAAGGATGAAGTAATTTCTGAAAAGGCACAGAGCAGTAAAACCTCCACACTTATGGGGGCGGATAAGAAACTTTATCAGAGCAAGACCCCAGGTACATATGGCGGCAATCGCAAAACCAAAGTGTATGGAACAATGGATTGTCCAGCTGCACTGCGTGCCCTAGCGAAGTATGGTTACATCAATGACAGAGTGTTTTTTGCCGATGAGCAAACAGCTCTTACAGCTGGTTTCAGACCCTGTGCAGCGTGTCAGCGCGAAAAGTATAAAATATGGAAAATCGAAAATAACTTATAATCTATAGCATCCCTTAGCAAGAATGGTAGATCAAGAAAGAATAGGTTTCCGCAAAACCGAAATCAGAACACAATGGAGGAAAAGCTTTGAGATGTGGAGCAAAATGCTTTCTTGTTGAAATGGAGATAAACGGAGAAAAGAGAATCAAGTCTGTCATTTCAAGAACACCTGTAGAAGCAAGGAAGACCATTCGAAACGAATACGGAGAGATGGCAAAAATCCTGAAAGTTAAAGAAGATAAGAAGGAGAGTTGAATCTGAAATTCAAGGACGAGTCCCCCTAGTGCACTAATGCCTTAATGTACGGGAGGACTTACCATTTTTTCTGTTTTAGGACACGAGAACCGTTCGGGACCACTGAGAAATAAAGCCTAAGAAGCTGAAGCACTAATTTCCTAGGGCTGCACGTGCAAAATAAATGGCTTATTTTACCCGTGTGACACTTTTCTTGTTTTCACGGGAAGAATGGACGGTTTATTTTTACCAGATTGATACTTTTCCTGTGCTTGTGGGAAGAATAGACGGCTTATTTTTACCGGTAGGATGCTTTTCTTGTGCTCACGGGAAGAATAGACGGCTTATTTTTACCAGATCGATGCTTTTCCTGTGCTCCTGGGAAGAATAGAAGGCTTATTTTTACCGGTAGGATGCTTTTCTTGTGCTCACGGGAAGAATAGAAGGCTTATATTTACCGGTAGGCTACTTTTCTTGTGCTCACGGGAAGAATAGAAGGCTTATATTTACCGGATTGCTACTTTTCTTACACTCATGGGAAGAATACAATCCTTGTTTTTACCAATATGCTACTTTTGTTGTGCCCATGGGCACAACAAAATAGTTAAGAGTTACTATTACCATGTTTACCGGTTGATGGTGGTTCCTCCATCCAACCATGTTTTATTAAAATCGTTCCTCCATCTTTGGCGAAATCAAACGTGTTTGACATGATATGGCCTATATTTAAAAGTAAGTCAGTTCTAAAACTGAAACCTGCTCCAACCGAATTGCTCCCTAGACCGAAGATGGATAACAAACTGGTATTATACATCATAAGTTTGTCAGAAAAAGGAGAAATGGTTGAATCAGTTACCATTCCAGCCCACGTTGAAGGAGCAGGAATATCACTTTCTAATAAAAGTTCACTCATCTTGGATATTACTTTTTTTGCTAATTCTTTCCCTCTCATAAAGTAGTTTTTCACATCTGGCTCCTTGGCTACTTGTTCAAATCCTTTCATTAATTGCATCCCTGTAATATTAGTCTCCAGGGATTGGTAGACCAAACCAACTTCTACGGTGTTTAGTGCCCTTTTTTTTCGAAATGGATTTAAACCATTCGTGTAACTTGTATCATCTATGATTTCTGCTTCTATAGGCATTGGTACGATAGGTGGACACGTTAAAACACCTTTATCCAAAAGGTGCTCCGTTGTTATGGAATAAATACGTTGTGTATCCGCTGTGAAATCCATATATAATTCACGAATATCTTGTCTGTACGACATTCCTTCATGTAAAGTGTAAAGACCTGATAAAACTTTGGACATCATTCTGATATACATAATTACATAGTTATCATCAAATAGCTGTGGTGCATTTTTGTTTACGTCACTTTCGTTAAAAGCAATCGGAAGAACAGCGCCTTCATTCTTAAAAATGGTTTTAATCTTTTCTTCGTTTTTGCTTTCAATCATGTAAATGTTTTGCAACATTTGCTTTATTTCATCCTCATTAGCCTTTTCGATAAAATATTCCATAACCCTAAGCATCATAGATTTTTCTTGATAAGCCTGCCATAAGTTTCCCAGCTCCGATGATGACAATGGTATATTAGACATTTTTACTCCTCCAAATGATATTCCTTATGCACTTTTCATCTCTTTGTTAGGATTTATATATTCGAAAAAATTTATGTAATTGAAGAGTAATTAGGTCGAGCCTTAATGTGGGGGACTGACCCATTTTTTTAAAAGAAAAAAGATTTAGTGGTCCAAATTCGACTGTCTTGTCGCATAAAACCTTACAAAAAACTTCGTCAGGCCATAAGCAATCATGGTAATAACAATATCTATGAAAAATATATGTACAATCGTAAACCCCTTATAGACGGAAATTAGACCCATCCACTTCTCAATAGGTGCAAAAACAAAAGCAAGGATGGCACTTAGTCCAGTAATCCATATAATAAAGGGTTTTCCACTATTCAAGCAATATTGATAAACCAGCATAAAGGAAACAGGGATTAGGGATGCTGTAATTCCTAGAGCTTGTGGCAAGAATGGCGTTAGGAAATATTGATGGTCTACATAACCCTGTCTTATAAGTATGAGGTCTGTGTATGTCCATAACATATGTACTGTGTACCCAAAGAAAAGAATTTCAAGACTTCTATTTCGGTTAAGCTTAATAAGAAGCACAATCAGTGGAACAAGCAAGAAAAGTAGGATGACCCAGAACTGCCAGTTTCCCCAGTCAGAATGCTCATTCCAAAAAGAATGCATTAAAGATGAAACCCGCTCACTCTTATCGTTTATTTCTTTCCAATATTGTTTAACTGTCAAGCTAACATCTCCTCTAAACGTGAAACCCCGAATTATAGAAATATTTCTAATTTCCCCTGAGTTAGTTACCTTTTATTAAATTTGCCAAGCCCTTTATATTTATACAAAAATAAAGTAATACAAATGAGCAGCCTTTAATTTAATAAATCTTTATACAAATTAATGTAGGCAACGGTTTCTTGTTCAGGTGAACTGTAGTCACGGATCCATTCTTGTGCTTGCTTGATCACTTTCTCCCGCAAGGCAACATCACATACAATGGATTGAACTGCCTTTTTAAATTCATCCATCGTTTCATAAAGCCAGCCTGTTTGTTCGTGGCGAATCAATTGGATATTAGCCTCATTTTTTCGCGCGATGACAGGTCGCCCTAATGCCATTGCTTCCATAAGGGCAAGCGACTGACCTTCGGATAGGGAAGTATTGATGACGATCTGGGCTTGTTCGTACCAAAACTTCATCACCTCATAAGGAACAACGCCAGCATACTTCATCCAATGGCGATGCTCTGCTTCTTTTTGTACCTCTTTAAAGACGTTAGAATCTAACTTTGCCCCTAGAATCGTGAATTCCATATTGGGGTATTCGTGAATTAACTCATCAAGTGCCGGAACAACATGCAAAACATCCTTTACTGGACGTAATCCGGCAGGAAGAAGAATACGTGGATGGATCTCTTCTTTTATTGTTGATATGTTCCAAGGCAGCCAGATCCCTTGGGGAATAACGATGGTCTTATCGGTCCATCCAGGGAATAACCGTGATACCTTTTCTCTTGCATCATCTGTAAAAACAGTAATAAAAGCAGCATTATTTAAGAATGAAAATATTTCATCATTCATGCTTGCCTGTAAATCAATATTAATATCGGTTCCGCCCATCGTGACCAGATAGGGGCGATTTAAAATAAAATTGGTTTCTGTTTGCCATTGAATAAATCGGGTAGCATGTAAAATATGATAAATATCTGCATCTGAACGATGCCAATCATCTTCCTCCAAATATGGGATAACGGAAGTATGAATATTTCCCTGCTGCAAAAAGTGAACAAGACGCTTTATGGTTGTAGAATTTCCTCTTGGCTGATTAAAATAAGGAGCAAAAAATAGGATATGCATACAGACCACCTGTCATTAATGTAAATAGTACCTGCAAATATACTTTATTAATATCACCTTATATTATAGATTGCTGAATTGCTTTTCCAAAGCACAAAAATGGCAGCATTTTTCTGGTGCATTTTTGAGATGTCGATTTTATGTTCCACAGTTTATGGTTTGAACATAAAATAATAAGCAGTAACGGGAGAATAGGAGGAAATTTGGGTGGCTTCAATTGTTAACGTAGGAATGTTGAACATAAATTCTCCTCAACCTAGTTCCGCCATTTTTGTTGGTGAAGGTATTGTAAATGGGATGGACGCTAACAGGAAATACAACTTAAACACAGGGGGAATTTACGGTATTAACACCATTAATCTCGGAAATATAAATAATGTCGCGGATAGCTTTGAAATCGTAGATGGGGTTATCTTTGATCAGGACTTTAAGCCGAGCATTCCAGTGAATGCATAAGCAGACAGTAGGACACGGCTTTTTAGGGGAGTACACAACCCAAGATTCATGAACATAAATTAAAGAATTAAACCTCATTCAAAATGAACTAAAGTGGTGAACCATAAATGGGTAATACTACAAATTTTAATTTTACGGGTAACATTCATGTCCGAACCATGGAGAGACAATGTGGTATTTTTATTGGGGAGCAGAATACAGCGATCGGTTGGAGTGCTCATGGCAAGCAAAACAGTGTGATCGGAAGTATTGGCGGACAATCTAATCTTCTATTTTGCAATACTTCAATTCTGATTGACCCTGACATCGTAGATACACCAATTGATGACCGGGACATTCATATTGCCATTCAAAATTCAAGCGATGATAACAGTGCCACTAATCTTAATCTGAACAGTGTAAACGTCAATTCCATGTTGCCAAGCAGCACGGTATTCGTTGGCAAAGGTCATGTTAATGGGATTGATGGCAATCAAAAACAAAATAGAACACTCGGCAATGTAAATGGAAATAATACCCGGATAGTGGGAAATATCAATTTAAATGAAGATCAAGATTATGTAGATGGAATCATGGATGATCGTGATGTCAAAATCGCAATCATTGAAAAAGAATAATTAAAAAGGATGCTTCGATGTTGATCGAACCATCCTTTTTTAAAGGCTTTAAACCCCAAGCGAATAGATATAAATACAAAAAAATTAGAAATCTTTAAACGGCTTGACCTTGCACCCCAGGTAGTAAGTCCGGGTCATTAATTTGCCCATCAATTACATCATTGTCATTTATAATGGTCACATTTGTTATGTTCCAAAAAACCCCATTTTGTCCACCCACACCATTGTTTGTTTTCCTGTGAGCAGACCAACCAAATTGTTGATTTTCTCCAACACTAACGCCAGCATTTGTAGTTTGTTGATTTACGTTAATTGCCCCAAATGTAAAAGAAATTGCCATAAAACTATCCCCTTATTTAACCATTTTAGTCTTAATGTAAAGATCAGCTAAATTCAGATATGCTAAATCTAATTTTAAAACCATTTATTACACTTGCGATTTCGCAGAACCGTTTAGTTAATAAGCTTGTAACATCTTATGCAAGTGGGTAAGTAAAGGTAGCTAAAATGAAATGAAAATGTGGTACTACCTAAAAATAACCAGGGGGATGCACTATTAATGGCGAAGAACAAAGACATTTATGTAATCATACTTTATTTAGAAAAGAATTTTTACCCTTTCCTTAAATCTGCACTTGGGACATTTGCCTGATCAATAACTAACGGTGAGTTGGAGGCTAATGATGCAAAAAAAAATCATAAACAATCTGATCATCAATGGAATAACTGTAAATTCCCTAGATACAACATCTGGAATCTTTGTTGGAATAAATAATGTAAATAATTGGTCATCACATCAAAAACATAATCAAGGCTTTGGCTCTGTGTCTAATTCACAAGTCACGGAAAACTTTAGTATGGTTATTGACAACGATGTAATTGACACCCCTATAGAAAATAATTCAGTGATTTACACGGATGGCAGGCAGGATTTAAAGAAAATTGAATCTCCTATAGAAAATAATGAAGTGACATACATCGATGGTAGGCAAGGCATACAAAAAGTTGATGTTAAGGAAATAAATGCAAATAGCTTATTTACAAATTCAGCCATTTCAGTTGGAGAAAATTTACTAAACGGATGGAGTTCGCACAGGAAAACGAATGAAGGAACAGGCAAAACTTCAGGCATTACGCAGCAAACTTCCAATACAAATATCGTGATTGACAATGATCTAATGGACGGTTTCATGAACGATAATCTTCAATATGAATAATCCACAGAAATTGGGGTGATTTTTTTGGCGATTCCTATAGCAATCGGAGCAATTAATGTTAATCATCAAGATACGAACTCTACCATTTCTGTAGGAGAAAATCAATTAACTGGATGGTCAGCTCACAGGAAGACGAACAATGGGTTTGCTCAACAAAGTGGTATCATTACAAATACCTTAAATTACACGATTATTATTGATAATGATTTAAGTGATGGAAATATCATTGATCCAGATGTTATACCTGGTGCTCAGGTGCAGGCGCTTTAAGGTTACATTTTAAAGTGCCTGGCCTATTTTTATTGGCCATTTAGGCATGACCTTTATAAACAGTACATAATCTTATATATAAGACTAGCCGTAGTAGGGAGGTTTTCAATGGGTGTTAAAGCCTCATATGCGTTCTAATGTCAAACAGATGTTAGGAGATGACTTCTCCGAATTATTGCATGAAATCTCACCATTTGTGGAACCAAGAACCGATGTCTATAAATTAAAACAGAACTTCATTATTTCCATTGATCTCGCCGGGGCCAGGAAAGAGGACTTGTCTGTAAAACGTATGAATCGTACCTTAACAATTGAAGGAAACATACACAAAGATTATATAGATGATGATATGAAAATAATCAGCAGCGAACGGTTTTACGGTTTTTTTCGAAGGGAGATAACGATTCCGGAAGAGTGTCATTTGGAACAACTTCAAGCCATCTTCGATAGAGGAATTTTATTAATAACCATCCCTTTTTAAAAAAAAGAATGATAGGGAGTTTGATTATGACATCCATTAAATACGGTTCATTAAAAATTAATGATATAAAAAATTCTTCGGGATTATTGGTGGGAACAAACATCATAAAGGGAAGAAAAAACGAAGTTGTGATCAACGAAGGTTTTGGCACCATTAAAGGAAATAGTAATAAGGTCAAATCAAATGCAGGAGTAATAGAAAAACACTCTTAAAAGGGAATGGAGATTGATGGATCAAGAAAATCTACTAAAAAAACTTGATGAATTGTTCCAAAAGATCAGTACACTTGAGAAATCCCTCCAGGATAAAAACAATCCATCCGTCATTGTTAAAATGGACGTGAAGGATCTTCACCTACAAGAATTAAACATTGATGAACTAGCATTCCAGCTTGAAAAGTTGGATATTAAAGAGTTGAGCGGCATGTTGAATCTTGGGAATACCTTCTCTCCCAACGTCAATCGTAAGCAGCGCCCTAAAAATCCGGCTATCCATAAGAATCCGCAAAAAGGACAAATAGATAAAAGGGATGACATTCAAATAAACATAAATGGAAAGCCAGTGTCTTATACCATGAATTAGGGAAGGGATGTTGATATTGAAACGTTTTTCCCCCGCTTTTTTTATTGGATCGATTTCAATCGGAACGGTAGAAGGTGCATCCTGTGTTAATCTTGGAAACAATCTTCCAAGCGGTTTTGTCAATTATAAAAAACAAACCCAAGGATTTGGCTCGATAACCGGTGATCATAACGATATCCACGAAATTATAGCCTCAATCGATGAGAATGCGATCAGTGATATATTCCATTATGATTTATTGGAACAACAACAAAATGGACAGGCATTAGATAAGATTCAACAAGAGATGTTAAATTCAGAGCTTCATATTGAAGAAATGGATGATGAGAATGAGGAAAAAAGTAATCATTCTGTCAAAGATGAACCCAATTCCTTCTGATTTAGAATCTTGATGTCAGCCCTCGGTCATTTAAAAAGCTGTACAACTATTATTTGAAAAAACTTCCATAAATAATATCGCCAAAGTTCCCTATCCTATAAAGGTGTAAATAGGATTGGAGGAAGTTTCATGGCACAATTAAGAGACATTATGACATCAAATGTTGTTACAGTTAAGGAAACACAAACCGTACAGGAAGCTGCAGCGTTAATGAGCGAATATAATATCGGAGCGATCCCAGTAGTAAATAACAGCAAACAAATTGTTGGAATTGTAACAGATCGAGATATTACCCTTCGTACGACAGCTCAAGGTGAAGATGCACAAACACCAGTATCTGAAGTCATGACGGCACAGCAAATTGTACAAGGTACACCTGATATGGATGTTCATCAGGCAGCAGATTTAATGGCAGAGCAGCAAATACGCCGACTGCCGGTAGTCGAAAATGGACAAATCGTAGGAATGGTTGCTTTAGGTGATTTAGCCGTACAAAATCAATATGCTAACGAGGCAGAAGAGGCATTACAAAGTATTTCAACTCCTTCTGCACCGCAACAATAGTAAGGGATACTTTTAAAAGCACAGATCCAGACCTGGGTCTGTGCCAATCCATTAAATAAAAACAGAGTATGGGAAATTTCCCTTACTCTGTTTTTATTATAGGGTAGACATTTTAGGGTATAATCAGATCCCCAATTTTAATAGAATACCTTGAAATAGTCCCTGCTGGTAACTCTAAAGTTGATTTTGCATTTTTAATAGGGAAAATAACGGTCCAAGGTTTTACATGTTCTTTTAGATGAAGAATTTTATTTTGGTCATCCATAAAGATAACATCAATCGAGAAAAACATGAAAAACATATGAATGGAATTACACGGAGAAAGGAGAATGGCCTTATCTACAATCGGCTTCATTTTAAACATTAAACCTTTAAACCTTTTCCAAAACGTAGTGTATTTTATAACTGTAATGGGTACATCACGTACCCCATTTTTTGTCATTAATTTCATGCTAAACACGACCATTTCAAAAAATAATTAAACTTACCCATGTTCGTTCGAATATCTGTTTTATTTTATATTAAATAAATAGAACATTATAGCTACAAGATTTCCAATTAAATGTAAATAAGGGAATAATTCATCGTTGTTGTAGACCAAAATACCGTGATAATATGACCATACAAACCACGACAGATTTCGACACAAGCAAGATGACGGTTATAGTGTCGGCGTTGGTTCTTCTATTGTGAAAAAGGCAAACTAGAGGAAACTCTGGGACGCAAAACTATAGGGGCTTCATCGGTAGACGATATGCCAGCCAGTTGCCGAAAATGGGTACATAGCTCCATTCTTCGGGCATAGGAAGTTTTATGTCAAAAATATAAAAAAAGAAGAAGGGTGGTCTCATTAATATGATGAACCAAATGAAGAAATTTATTACAGAAGAAAAAGGTCAAGGTATGACTGAATATGGTCTAATTTTAGGAGTCATTGCCATTGGTGCAATTGCTGCTTTTGGAGCATTCGGTGACTCGTTAGTTGCTAAAATCAAAGCAGTTAAAGATAATGTTTTTGGCGCAACACCAACTTCCGCTGAATAATTACTTTCCATCATAAATAATTCCCGAGTGTAACAATATTAAAATCCTACTTTCTTTTCAAACCTAGAAAGTAGGATTTTTTTCGAGGTGAAGCTTTTGACGAGTATTATCCTATTTTCCATCTTAGTTATCTCATTTATTACAGATCTTAAAAGCAGAAGAATCTTAAACATGGTCACATTTCCTGCCATGATATTGGGCTTAATTTTTCATTCTGTTTCAGATGGATGGAATGGATTCCAATTTAGTGGCTTTGGTTTATTAGCCGGCTTTGCTTTATTGGTGATTCCTTACTTATTAGGCGGAATGGCGGCTGGAGATGTCAAGCTTTTAATGGCGATTGGCGCATTAAAAGGGGCCAGTTTTGTGTTTGGGTCATTTTTGTATGTGGCCATTATTGGCGGGATTATTTCCGTTCTGATCCTAATCAAAAATAAAGAATTAATAAGTTCCCTAAAACGAATCTTTCTTTCAGCGCAGCTTAAAACATTGGACGGATTAAATAAAGACGAATACCACCATGCGTTCCCATATGGGGTAGCGATTGTTTTAGGAACAGTATGCTTTTACGGAGTGGAATTGCTGTGATGAAATCTGAAAAGGGACAGGCAACCGTTGAATTAGCCATTTCCTTAACCTTACTAATGATTATTTTGTTTACGATTATTGATTTCGGACGTATTTTTCATGCCTATCTTACCCTTGATCATGCCAGCCGTGAAGCGGCCAGAATCGCAAGTTTAGGTGAAACGGATACCAAGATCATTCAAACGGCGAAAGATGCGGCTCCATCCCTTGATCCCAATCAAGTTCTAGTAGAGATTACCCCAGCCAGTTCTAATCGCACTAGGGGAGTGTATGTATCCGCGACTTTGTCCTACCCCATTTCGTTTTCCATTCCCATTTTGAAGGAGCTTTTGCCTGATCCTCTAAAGGTAAAGGCTAAAACCGTGATGAGGGTGGAATGATAATGAGGAACTTTTTTAAACATGAGAAGGGCTCTGTCAGCGTCATTGTTGCATTAGCGATGACGATGTTTATCGCATTACTGGCCTTGGTAATTGATGTCGGGTCTCTTTATCTTGATAAGAGCAGGCTCCAAAACATTGTAGATGCATCGGCATTAGCGGGTGCTCAGGAGCTTCCAAATTATATTTCCAAATCTAAAGAAGAGATTACCAAGACCATTCAACTGAACAATGAAAATCCGGTCAATTTTTATACTAATACAAATGAAACGAACACAGTGATTGAAGTAACCGGCAGTAAAAAAGGGACCTTCTATTTTGCAAAGGCATTAGGCCTGGAAGAGCCAATCATCCAAGCCAAAGGAAAGGTAGCCTTGCTGCCATTGGCATCAGGAAAAGGTGCCATTCCTTTAGGGGTGCAACCTTCGACCGATTTAATGTTTGGCTCACTTCAAACGTTAAAAGTCAGCGATTCCGCGAATGGGAATTTCGGTGCTATAGCCTTAACGGGTCCTGGTGCAAAGGACTATGAAACGGACTTAAAGAGCGGATACCAATTTGACCTGAAGGTTGGCTCGACTCTAAACACGCAAACAGGACAATTAGCTGGTCCGACCACACGTGCTATTAATCAACGCATTTCACTTTGTCCCAATGCCACCTATCTGAATTATCCTAAAGGCTGTACGAGAGTTGTGCTTGTTCCGATTTATCAGCCGGTTCAAACAGATCAAAATCAAATAAAACAAGTTAAGATTGTTGGCTTTGGGTCGTTCTTTCTAGAAAGTGTGTCTTCCACAAGTGAGGGAGCAGTCGTAACAGGCAGGTTTATTGAACGAACCTATACTGGGGAACCATCCGGTAATCAGACTGGGTATGGAACTTATAGTTATAAACTTATTCGCTAAAGACAGGGGATGGAAATGAATACAAAAAAAATATGGATGTTAGCCATTGTATTTGGCTTGCTGATGTCCATTTTCTTCTATGTGGCAACATCTGCTCAAGGAAATAATAAACAGGCGGAACTAGCCAATACGACTAAACAAGAAAAGAACGATTCAAAACCGATAGAAGAGGCTGTAGATGATACAGGATTAGGGATCGCTTCTGGAAAAAGAGCCTTATCGATTGCGGTCACGGAGGTTCAAAGTGTTTCCGGCTTTGTCAAACCTGGCTCTTATGTCGATGTTATCTTTATTTCACCGGTGCCGGCAGGGGAAAGCTCAACAGCCCAAATTCTTCTTCAACATGTAAAGGTGTTAGCGACTGGGTCAACGGTGACGGAAAAAGAAAATGAAAACCAAGAGCCCTACCAAATGGTCACACTTGAAGTAACTCCAGTAGAGGGTACTGCTCTTGCTTTTGCAAAAGAAGCAGGCGTTGTCACGCTTATGCTGAGCGGCGGAAAGGAACAAGCATCGCCACAGCCTGTTAATATGACTTTGGACCAATTAAAAAAGGGACAGATGCCTCAATGAGACTTAGTCATTATATTTTTTCAGAAAAAAGGATGTATTCCACTGCCGTCAAAATGGTATTGGATGAACAGCATCTAAGCAATAAGATTTTTGATACTTTCTCTGATTTAAAGGCAGCTCTTGATGACTCAAAGGGGGCAGTTGTCATCATTGGACCGCATGCCAGCCATGATCCTTATCAAATATGCCAGGAGATATCTCTTTTATTTCCAGTGACTGCCGTGATGTTATTGCTGAACAAAGAGGATATTGACTATAAAAAGGCTATGTTTTCAGGTGCTATCGATGTTGTCGATATCGAATCAGATGAAGAAGAAGTACTGGAATCGATTCAAAAAGCAGAACAGCTTGTGAAATTAAAGCTTGAAGGCGACCAAGAGAATAAGGAAAACCAAAAGACGGCCAAAGTGATTACCGTGTGCAGCACTAAGGGTGGGGTTGGTAAAACCACCATCAGTGTGAATATGGCTGTCGCCTTCAATAAAAACAATTTAAAAGTAGCGGTCCTTGATTTGGATCTTCAATTTGGCGATGTGGCGCTTCTTTTTGATTTGCAGCCTGTTCAAACAATCTATGACTGGGTGAAACAGTCCTTTGAAAATGGAGATAAATCGTACGAAAACTTTTTATCCAAACATAAATCAGGCATTGATATAGTAGCTGCTCCTGCTCTCCCGGAATTTGCCGAAATGATTACAGGTGAACATGTGGCCTATCTCATTGAAGCAATGAAAAAAGAGTATGACATTATTATTATTGATACACCGCCTGTTTTTGTAGACACTAGCTTAGTTGCGCTAGAAAGCTCAGATTTTATCCTGCTCATTGCCTCCATGGATTTGCCAGCCTTGAAAAACGGTAAGCTAGCCATCGAAACATTAAGCTTACTGGGGCTAAAGGAAAAAATCAACGTCATTATAAACAGAGATACAAACATTGATGGCATTGACAAGACCGTAATCGAGGATGTTTTAGGCATGAAGATGAAAGGCAGCATTCCAAGCGATTATCCGACGGTCATTTCCTCCGTCAATAAAGGAATCCCGTTTGTGACCATGGCGCCTAGAACTTCAGTGGCGAAAGCGATTATGAAAATATCGGAGCAGCTAATTAAAGAGGCTCCTCTCGAAAAGGATCGGGTAACAAAGGAGAAGAAGAAAAAAGGAGTATTCTTCTTCTTTACAAAAATGAAAAAATAGGGGGATTTTTACATGTCATTATTAAAACGTCTGAATGAAAAAAATCTCTCCCAACAAACGCAAACCGGATTGAGGGCTGTTCCAAATACCCCCAAAAAGGGGGGGAACAGGCCGCAGGAATCTGAGTTAAAAGTAGCTCTACAACAACATTTAATTACGGAATTGAAAAAAAGACCAGAGCTTTCAGATGAAAAGCAGCTGGAGTTTATTGAAAAAGAATCGATGAAATTTTTAAACGATAAAAGTGACCGGTTAACCTATGAAGGAAAAATAGAGTTAATCAAAACGGTATCCGATGAACTCGTCGGCTATGGTCCAATTACCGCCTTATTAAATGATCCGGACGTTTCTGAGATTATGGTAAATGGAGCCTTTCAGATTTATGTGGAGAAAAGAGGAAAATTAATATTGAGTGATTCCTGCTTCCGCGATGATCATCACGTCCTACAGGTCATTGAAAAAATTGTCTCGCCTTTAGGCAGGAGAATCGACGAAAGCAGTCCCATGGTCGATGCCCGTCTTCCGGATGGGTCGAGGGTCAATGCGATTATCCCGCCATTATCCCTAGTGGGTCCTTCGATTACGATCCGGAAATTCCCACAAAACCGCCTACAAATCGAAGATCTGATTCGGTTTGGTTCTCTATCGAAAGAAATGGCGGAATTTCTTGATGGATGTGTAAAGGCAAGGCTGAATATTTTTATCAGTGGGGGAACAGGAAGCGGTAAAACTAGTTTGCTGAATGTATTATCGTCGTTTATTCCTCATGATGAAAGGATTGTGACGATAGAGGATGCAGCCGAGCTTCAATTATTGCAGGACCATGTTGTCTCCCTCGAGACTCGTCCGCCGAATATTGAAGGAAAAGGGGCTATCACGATTAGGGATCTGGTCAAAAACTCGCTCCGTATGAGACCCGATCGCATTGTCATTGGTGAGGTCCGAAGCGGCGAGGCACTAGACATGCTTCAAGCGATGAATACCGGACATGATGGCTCCCTGGCAACCGGGCACTCCAATTCCCCACGGGAAATGCTGTCACGTTTAGAGACAATGGTCTTGATGGCAGGTATGGATTTACCGATCCGGGCTATCAGGGAACAAATGGCAGGGGCCGTTGATATTATTATTCAACAATCTAGGTTAAAGGATGGCAGCCGAAAAGTAGTCAATATTACAGAGGTAATTGGGATGGAGGGTGACACCATCGTCCTGCAGGATCTCTTTACCTTTAACCAAACAGAGACAACAGCCGATGGAAAAATTATTGGCAAGCATGTTTCAACCGGCATTCGGCCATATTGTTCTGAGAAATTGGAACAATACGGGATTGAATTGCCTGCAGAATGGTTTGCTGAGGTGTGATGATCATGGCCATTATTGTTTTTTTTCTATCTACAATAAGCTTTGCCTTATGCGGATTGTTTTTTGTGAACAAAAAACAAAGGCTTAAAAAAAGAATGGAAAGATTTATTCCCAAAGAGGCACGGCGAATAGAAGCGGCAGCAAAGGCAGAACCAGCGGCCTCTACTAATAAAGTTACGATAAAATATGTCATTGAAAATCTTTCAAAATACATCAAACCAACTGAAAATCAACGAAAAAAGATTGAAAGGGAGCTGCAAAGTGCCGGCATTCCGTTAAAGGTAGAGGAGTTTATTACGATTCGGATTGCCTTGTTTGGCGCGGTTATTTTGGTCGCTTTACTTTCAGGTATCGAAACCTTTTTTGCTGTTTTGATTGGATTGATCGGCTGGAAATTACCCTCTTTTTACCTCAAAAGGAAAAGGGAAAAGCGAATTTCAGCTAGTTCCGAACAGCTGCCGCAGGCACTGGAAACCATGGCCAACGCCATGAAATCCGGCTTCAGTTTTTTGCAGGCCATGCAGACGGTAGCAAAAGAAATTCCCGACCCGATCGGTATTGAATTTCAAAGGACGCTAAAGGAAATGAATTTAGGTATCTCTCATGAAACGGCTTTTGAAAATCTGTTGCAGCGGCTGCCTAATCGGGATTTGGAAATTGTCGTAACAGCTGTTTTAATTCAGCGAACAACGGGAGGCAATCTTGCACAAATTCTGGAAACAATTCATGAGACAATCTCTGAAAGAGTCCGAATGAAGGATGAATTGAAGGCACTTACTTCTCAGGGGAGGATGTCTGCCTTAGTGATCACGTTATTACCGGTCTTTTTAGGAATTATCTTAAATTTGCTAAATCATGATTATTTTAGTCCGATGTTATCCCATCCGTTAGGCTGGTTTCTTTTAGGCGGGGGCGTCTTATCAGGCTTACTAGGCTGGATTTTTATTCAAAAGGTTGTAACGATTGAGGTGTAACCATGACCATCCTTTTATTATGTGTTTTCGCTTTTTTATTTTTTACTAGTATAGGTTTTCTTCTGTTTAATAGATTGTTTTCCAATAAAATGATGATGGAACGAAGAATTCTTCCATACCGTTCCTCTTTATCTGAGCAGCGTGGGCAGGGGCAGGTAGAAGACCTGACTAGTAAATCGCTTTATGTTCGCATGGTTCAACCCATAATGGGGAAATTGCGTTTATTTGCAGCAGGAAAGATGCCAAAGCATAAAATGGCTCAAGTCGAAAAAAAACTGCAAGCAGCGGGTCAGCCATTCGGCTTATCTCCAGGGGATTTTCTTCTTCTGCAAATCCTTATGCCTGTGCTGCTGTTTTTACTGTTTATTGTTTTATTTCTTCCATCCGCTGAAGAAAAGGGGAAAGTTGTTGTTTTGGCCGGTATCGCAGCTATTTTTTCTTATAGCTATACCAATTATTATCTGGCTGCCAAGAGCAAGCTGCGGACAAAGGAAATCGATAAAGCGATGCCGGATTTTTTTGATTTGTTAAATGTGTCGATTGAA
Source organism: Neobacillus sp. PVCKKU3 (assembly GCF_058323225.1). Lineage (NCBI taxonomy): Bacteria > Bacillati > Bacillota > Bacilli > Caryophanales > Bacillaceae > Neobacillus > Neobacillus sp. PVCKKU3. The sequence continues at coordinate 119,533 of NZ_JBLVQN010000009.1, read as the reverse complement.
GCGGGGATGGGGTTGGACGGAGCTTTAAAAAAGGTTTGCAGCCAAATGGATACTCCGTTATCAAAAGAGTTTTTATCTGCTCTAGAGGATATGAAACTCGGAAAATCAAGAAGACAAGCCTTTGTGGAATTAAGGGACCGCGTCCCATCAGAATTCTTCAAAAGTGTCATGAACTCGATCATCCAGGCCGACCAAATGGGAATTGGAATGAGTAAGGTGCTAAGAGCTCAAACACAGCGGATTAGAGAAAAACAACGCTTCTCCGCGAAAGAAAAAGCGATGAAAGCGCCGGTAAAGATGCTGATTCCAATGGTTCTTTTTATCTTTCCGACATTATTTATCGTTCTGATTGGCCCGGTGATTGTTAACTTAGTTACTCGTTTTTTGTAAAACGCTATTTGTATAGTTGAAAAAATAGGTGGTGTTAGGAAAGGTGGTCCGCTCTGCCTTTCTTTTTTCGTCTACATCAAGTAGTGTACTTAAGAATCTGTAAAAAAAAGGGCAGCAATCCCTTGCTCCACGTGACTTTAGCTATCAAGGATCTACACTTGATTGGATAAAAATTTCTTACTTTAAGGAGGCAAAACGAAATTGCATTTTATTATCGGTTTCCACTGTTTCAAATAAAGTCAAAAAAATATCGACTAATTCCGGGTCAAACTGTTTGCCCTTATGAAAACGTATTTCATTCAAAGCATAGTCTACATTTACTTGGTCTCTATAAATACGTTTTGAAGTCATGGCATCAAATGCATCCGCAATTCCTACTATTCGGGCGACTAAAGGGATATTTTCACCTTTCAGTCCTTGAGGATACCCCTTCCCATCGTATCTTTCATGATGGTATAAAACAATATCTAAGACTCCATTGCGATTAAAGTTTGCAACGTGTTTAATCATTTCGTACCCGATTGTAGGGTGAGTTTTGATTACTTCAAATTCTTCATTAGTTAATTTACCTGGTTTCTTTAAAATGTCTTCGGGAATCCCAATCTTCCCAATGTCATGTAATAACCCACCGATATAAATATCTTCACATACCTCTTTCGGTAATTTCATCTTTTTTGCGATTTCGATGGCATACTTAGCTACATTTTCGGAATGATGCTGGGTATATGTATCCCTATAGTCAAGTACATTTGATAAAGTTTTGGTTAATTCTAAATTATGTTTGTCCACCCTAATAAAACTTTTCATAAGGAAAGCCGATATTAAAACCGATAAAGCATAGTTACAAAAATGAATGAGAAATCCTAAAATGGTCTGAGACTGTTCAGGAATCTGAACATACCTGCAGGTAACCACAACAAGGTTAAGAAGTAATAAAAACCAAAAAGGTTTATGATAAAAGCCAATGCCCCCAAAAATAGCTGCCAGCGAATAGAATAAATAAACCCCATTATCTTTAAGGATTGTGTAATGCAAAATAGAACTAACGATTAAGATCATAAAAAAACCATATCGAAAATAGCCAGGATTTTTAAATAGTAATTTAGATAACCTGATCAAACATTTTCCTCCTGCTAAGTTTTTTTTTGTAATCCGTTTAACCTCGTAAAGCATTTGAGCAATTAAGACTTTTGTAATAAACGCACGTTACTTAAGTAGAGCTCCAAATGTTAAGGAGCTCTTTTTCATTAACGAAGGCCTGCTGCTCTTTCGACTTGAGCTTGGTGTGCAGGGTCTTTCTTACCGTCAACATGTCTGATGCTGTCCCCAAAGTACACGTCGAAATGACCAGTGATGCCGTTATTTGCAATCGTGTCTTGTTCGTGAGGATAAAAAGTCATGCTAGCGGCAAGTTTTCTGCCATCAACCTCCACGATCACAGCTCTTGGTATCCAGGAAAAGCCGCCCCATATGGACTTTGCGATATTGGTATCGTCGATTGTAAGTGTTTCGGAATCGGCATGATTCGCTCCAATCGTTCTTTCAATATAAAAGCTTTTTCCTGTTGCAAAATCGGTCACTTTTGCTTTGGTCCCAATTGGAAACACATACTGTGCTTCAGTAAACCAATCTAAATACTCCCCGTATTTTTCCCCCGCAACTTCTTTGACAGCGATGTTGTGGACAGGAATGGTTAACTTTTGACCAATTGAAAGCATGGAATTCATCGTTAGATTATTCACTCTTAAAAGCTCTGTTTGAGGAATACCGTATTTAACACTTAAATTCCAAATATTATCGCCCGATACTACTGTATGAGTGGTGTAGGTGATGGTATTCGTTCCAGTTTGAGCAGGTGCGTGTAACCCATTAGGTATAGTTAATACTTGACCAACCTGCAAAAAGTCAGAAGTTAAACGGCTCCCCGACCGAATCGCATCCACCGTTACCTTAAAACGGTTTGCAATTAATGATAAACTGTCGCCTGACTTAACAGCATAGTCAAACGTCTTTCTTTCTTCCTGTGTCACTTGCTCGGGAGCAGGCTGAACTGTTCCTGTACCTGCCGTTGGAATGATTAATGTTTGTCCAATATGTAAGACATCAGACGCTAATTGATTTGCTCTCTTTAGATCATCGACCGTGGTTCCATACCGATTCGCGAGCTGCCATAAATTCTCTCCTGATGCAACTGTATGTGTTTTATTATTTACAGCAGGCGCGGGAGAGGCTGGTACAGAAGTCGGTGCTGTTGTTTGATTACTCACGGGGATGGTTAAGGTTTGCCCAACTCTTAATATATCTGATGTTAGATTATTTGCTGCTCGTAATGCTCCTACTGTCGTTCCAAAGCGTTTTGCAGTCCCATATAGCGTATCTCCTGCAACAACAGTATAAATGCTTGTTTGTGTTGCGGGTTGAGGTTGAGTGGCAGGAGCAGGTACAGGTGCAGGAGCAAGCTGGCTCGTTTGTCCGCCCATAAGAACGGGGATGATTAACTCTTGTCCAAGACGTGTACTATCACTTGTTAAGCCGTTGGCCTCCTTAATAGCCATAACCGTCGTATCGTATTTTTTAGCAAGAACCGTTAAATAGTCACCGGTTCCTACGGTATGAAAGGCTTTCGGGATAATAAGCCGCTGATTAAGTTGTAAGATATCGGACGTTAGCTTGTTTGCTCGTTTGATTTGATCGACAGTTGTATTAAATTTCCTTGATACACTATAAAGGGTATCGCCGGAAGCTACATGGTAGTATATCGAGCCATCTTGTGACACTTGAGTAGTGGAGGCTGATGAAGTAGCTGCTTGTGCAGAAGACTCATTCCCACCCATTAACGGTAGAGACGTAACAGCCATTCCGCCAATGATGACCTTTACCATTGTTACCTTTATATTGGGGTAACGTTCTCTGACGATCTGTTTTGCAAAAGCGACTACATCTTTTCTTTCTTTAGGTAACGTGCCTAACTCATTAGCAAACTCAGATAAATGATCAGCTAAATGAATAACTATTTCGTACTCGTCGGTTTGATGATTTATTGGCTTTAACTCATATCTCTGAAATTGGTCCATACAGTATCAAACTCCTTATAAATAATTGTCATTTCATTAGTTTCTTACATATTAGACAAATCATTCTTAGTTTAGTTTTTTAGGGAAGTTTTGAATAATTTTTCTATGCACTAGTCATCAAGATATAACCCTGCAAACGAGGCAGAACAGGCATAACATAGTATTTCAACTCCTTCTGCACCACAACTTTTAAAAGCACAAATCCATACCAGGGTCTGTGCCACTATTTTTATAATAGAAGTGATTGGCAGTTTATTATTCAATTATTAGAGCCTCAATGAAAAACAGAGTATGGGGAAATTCCCATACTCTGTTTTTATTATTATTCTAGCTACATCAGTTCCTTTAGGCATTATGGGTTTAAAATGGCTCGATAGCTTTCTCGTTTTTACCGGTTTGAGGCTGATTTTCAATACTTCTGGCTTCGATTTCCTTGGGAATCTCTTTTAGATGTTTGTTTACTTCTTCTACTTGATTTGTAGTTCTCATTTCATCCATTTTCAAAAACCTCAATTCATTATAATATTTACTAAAAATAGTATGCAGCAGTGACGATGATTTTATGTCCGATGAATTGGATAGATATCAAACATTGTCGTGTCATTAAAGCGGGGAGATGTCTTATCCCGTTTGTTTTAAGTTGTAATTTTTTCGAAAGATTATTTAAATCTTACGAACAGTCCCCGGTAGATTAACGCTTTAACGTACCGAGGGACTGTCCCCATTTTTTTCGGTTTTTCAAAAAAATCTGATTGCGAGTATACGTTATACAGCATCGTTTGAAGTATCGTGCTAATTGCCTATATTTCCACATGACAGGCGGACGCCTATTTGATATAATTAGATATAAGAAAGTATGTTCGGTTTCGAGGCGGTTTCACAATTTAAAAAATCACTGGGGGTGTTGAAATGGAACAGGAAATCAAACTAATCCTCAAAGAGCTACAAAAAATGAACGGCAAAATTGGGAATTTAGAAGCAGGCCAGAAAAATTTAGAAGCAGGCCAGAAAAATTTAGAAGCAGGCCAGAAAAATTTAGAAGAGCGGCAAATGAATTTAGAAAAGGGTCAAAAAGGTTTAGAAGTTACTCTAAACCAATTGCAGTCAGATGTACGGGATATTAAAATCGGACAAGAAAAATTGCAAAAGAATTTGATACAAAGTTTGGGTGATTATACCGAGAAAATGATTCAATATACAGATATTAAAACAAATGCATTAAACAAACGAGTTTATAATATTGAAACAGAAATTGAAAAACTGCAAAGGCAATAATCGTTGTACCAGGCATCTCCGGAAAATGGGAGATGCCTGGCTTTTTCTTGTATTTCTATTTATAGAGAAACACCTTAGTAAGATTAGGGTCTTGTGTTATTACATAAAAGGTAATACGGAAATTTGGAATGATTAACCGGTTTGGTGATGTTAGAGAACAAACAAGTTTCTGTTTCTGTGCAAGGGAGGAATCGCTTTGAGATGTGGAGCAAGATGCTTTCTTGTTGAAATGCAAATAAACGGAGAAAAGCAAATCAAGTCTGTTAGTGCAAGAACTCCAGTGGAAGCAAGAAAGACCATTCGAATCGAGTACGGGGCGAAGGTAGAAATCCTTAAAGTAAAAGAAGAGAAGAAGGATGGGTGATTCTTTATTCGCTTTTCATGACTCGGATAGTAAACTAAATGACTAAAGAAATTGGCACCTTCCGCAATAATCGGAAGGTGCTTTATTAATCTTCAAGAGTTTTCTATGAACTCCGGATTAGGATGGTTTATAGGTTTTTATAGAATCCTTCCATTGTTCTTATAACAATGGCCCGATCTCTTCTTCCTAATGAGTCGGTTTTTTCATAAGAAAAGCATCTTTTATTCCGATATCCTTTACCTTCTTTTTCATTTTCTCTGCATTGGATTTTTTGGAAAAAGCACCAGCTTGAACTCGATAGAGGTTTTTACCATTAACGGAACTTTTAACGACGATCGCGTCAATTCCCTCCTTTTTCAAAAAAGCAACTCGCTTATCCGCATTCGTTTTCTTGCTAAATGAACCAGCGATGACAACATATAATGGTTTGGTTTGTTCAAAATCCGGAATCAATAACTTTTGGCCAGCAATAATCTTGTTGCTAGTTAGTTGGTTGTATTCCTTTAAATCTTCAACGGAAATATGGTATTTTTTCGAAATGCTATATAAGGTATCTCCTTTCTTTATAACAATATAATTGTCCTTAGCGAATGTGTTCTCCTGACCAAAATAAAATACCGACCCAATCAACAATGTACAAAGGACAGCCTGCAAGAACCGTTTGAATTTTTTCATTTTATTTTCACCTCATTTATACTGACGAGGGAAAGAACATTTTGATTCTGATATATAAGCCCAATTATTATCGGAAAATAAAAAATGGGTACATGATATCATTCTGATCTAAAGGTTATATGAGCCCGGACCACAGATTTAATAATTCAATGGGGCGCATAGAAAGGTTATATGAGCCGGAAATGCAAATATTATCAAGTCTCGGAGCGCATAGATAGGTAATAAATGACTGAGAGTAATTTTCACAAAATCTAAACAATTATCACTTTCACCAGCATATTTCCTATGAAAATAATTTTATAATGAAGATAATTGATTTTTTCATGGAAATGGAGTTGGCATGAGTATGAAGCATGTTGTCATCACGGGAAGTACAAGAGGAATTGGTTATGGACTGGCAAGGGAATTTTTACTGGCGGGATGCAAGGTAACGATAAACGGACAATCCCAGGAAAGTGTCGAGCGAGCATTGCAAAACCTAAGAGAAATGAATCTTGATACTGTTGAAGGATTTGCGGCAAGAGCCGATAAACGGGACGAATTGGAACAATTGTGGAATTATGCTGAAAAACATTTTGGAACTGTTGATATATGGATTAATAATGCAGGAGTTGATCAGGAGCGAAAGTATTTTTGGGAAATGGCCGAAGAGGAGTACGATAAAGTGATCCGCACGAATCTTAAAGGTGTTATGAATGGCTGCCATGTTGCCTTTAATCAAATGCTAAAACAAGGTTCCGGCCAAATTTTTAACATGGAGGGCTTCGGCAGCAATGGAATGATGCGTGAAAAGATGACCCTTTATGGGACATCAAAAAGTGCCGTCAGCTATTTTACCCGCTCTTTGGCGATTGAGGCCAAGCAGACAAATATAAAAGTGGGGACGTTAAGTCCAGGAATGGTCGCTACAGATTTTCTACGAAAATCGCTTGATGAACACAACCGGAAAATCTTCAACATCTTGGGCGACAAGGTTGAACCCGTGACGAAATTCCTTGCTGTGAAGGTGCTCGAAAATAAAGCCAATGATGCAAAAATTCAATGGCTGACCAAACCAAAGGTAATGTGGCGATTTGCCACATCTATGATTAGTAAACGGGATATCTTTAATTAATTTATGCGAAGATTATACTGAATTACAATATCTATGGGCACGGCCAGAGAAAGAAAAAAACTGAGGCCTCTTCTAAAAAGGGGGTTAAGGACGAGCTTTACCTTTTGCCACGGATTTATGTGAAGTATTCAACTACACTGAATGACTTTGCAAAAATCGTGGAAGGAGAAGAATACTGAAAACTTGATTCTAGGGGGCGGGAATTAATCGAGAAAAGGATGCTGTAAAAAAGTAAAAGGAGGCTTCCTCGTAATTGTAAAAAAGTGTTCACAATTAAGGGCTACTTCCTATAAATAGGGAGTAGTCCTTTTTTTGCTGGTGTAATCAGCTTTTTGGTATTTGTATTGATAAAATAGATTGAATCTGATTTATATAATCGATATTAAAAGTGTATATAGGAAAAATAACCAATCTATAATAAATTAGAAGGTTAAAAAAGCAAATAGTTTAATATAGTTGGAAGGGAAAGAAAAAAATGGGACAGCCATATATACCACTATTGACATATGATGCGGGTCCAACAGGCTGCGGAGAGTTAATTATGAATTTGTTTCTAACAATGAAAAAGATGAATAGTGGAGAAATCATTGAAGTCATCTCCTATGACCCTGGTGCACGAGAGGATATTCCGGCATGGTGTCGATTGCAAAAGCACCATTTATTGCAGCGGGAGGATAATGGGAAAATTAGTCATTACTTTATTAAAAAAGGCTGAAATAGCCTTTTAAATATTAATAGATTATTAGGAGGAACTATAATGTCTGCAAAATTCTTAGTAAGTTTAACAAATGCAAAAAACGATCAGGATAAAGCGACCGTGGGTTTTGTTGTAGCCAATGCGGCTGTTGCATCAGGTCAAGAAACGGTTGTCTTTTTAAATGTTGAAGGCGCTTACTTAGGCTCTAAAGGCTATGCTGATGATATTCATGAAGAAGGATTTGCACCGTTAAAACAACTTATGGACCAATTCATAGAAGCTGGTGGTAGCGTTTGGGTATGCAGCCCTTGTTACAAAAAGCGTAATTTAACCGAAGAAGATTTAATTGAAGGTGCTACGATTGTGGGCGGAGCAAAAGTTGTTGAATTCTTAACGCAAGGCGCTGCGTCTATAACCTATTAATAATGAAAGCAAGTTTGATATTTCGCTGTGGAATTAGGTGATTATTGTGGAGAACCCAAAAAGAGTTTGTGATGGTGGAGATTTAGATTGCGGTTCTGGTCTATTGCTTATTATTAAAAAAGCAATGGATCCTTTATTAGCAGGAGAAATCCTCGAGGTTCGCAGCCGTGAGCGCACGGTTGCAGATGATTTACCTGCTTGGTGCCGGATGGTTAATCATGAATTTCTAAATTCGGAGCCGGGTGATGGGACAACGAGATATTTCATACGAAAAGGCGGAAAACAAGAAGAATTAGAGGCGGACTTAGAAGCTGCAAAAGGATATAAATGGAACGTCCGTGTGAAGGCTGAAAAAGCATTAAAGGCAAAAGTTCATTCACGAAACCACACGTTTGTGGTCGGTCAACCTGCCGATTTTGGTTCAAAAGTAGAAGCACCAAGTGCAATCGATTACCTGCTAGGTGCGCTTGCCTCAGATTTAACGGTTGGCTTTAAGGCACAGGCCTCAAGAAGAAAGATTGAAATCGACCAATTAGAGGTGTCTATTAAAGCAGGGTTAGAAAATGTTTTATACCACCTGGAAATAGAAGATGAAGGCAGTCCGAGAATTCAAGAGATAAAAGGGAGTTTTTACGTCTCTTCACCACATTCAGAAGATGATTTAGAAAAACTGTGGGAAAATACGCTCGAAAGATCTCCTATCTATCAAACTATCAAACAATCAGTCAAGATTAGAATAGAATTTATGATTGTCTATTGAGGAGGTCAATATGATGTTACCGAAGTTTCCTACCACCGTCATTGGCAGTTGGCCGCGTTCGAAAGAAGTACTACGGGCCATGAGAGATTTACGGGCAGGTCGAATGTGTGAAGAAGAATTTCAAAACGTTGCCAATCAAGCTGTATTACAATGTTTGAAATGGCAGGAAGAAGCAGGCATTGATATTGTTTCTGATGGTGAGCAGCGGAGAGATAATTATATTTCCTTTGTCGCTGAACATTTGAATAATGTTCGCATGTTAAGTGTTTCTGAATTACTAGATTATGTAGAAGATAAATCGAGTTTTGAAGAAATTCTAGGAACATTAGATGTTCCGGCTTTTTCAATGTCTAATCCGGCTGCAATAGGCAAGATTAGCCGCAAGAAACCGCTGGCATTAAACGACTTTTTATTTTTAAAACAACATACTGACAAAGCGATTAAAGTGACGTTACCCGGTCCTTATCTGTTAACGAGGTCGATGTGGGTGGAAGGACTATCAGTTGATGCATACCCGACAAAAGAGGATTTGGCTGTTGATATTGTCAAGGTACTGCGTGAAGAGTTGGAAGACCTCATTGCTGCAGGAGTAGATTTTGTACAATTTGATGAGCCTGTCTTAACAGAAGTGGTGTTTACGCAAAAGAATGCAAACAGAACCTTCATGTGCGGTGCGCTGACTGCAAAAGCGGATGCAGAAGAGGAGTTATCGTTTGCTTTAGATTTAATTAATCAAGTTACCGATGGAATGTTAGGAAGAGGTACCACCATTGGCATTCATATTTGCCGTGGGAATTGGAGTACTGACGATGAAATTTTACTTCGTGGTCCGTATTTTCCATTAATACCTTATCTTGAACAGGCAAATGTAGACCAGTTAGCTCTTGAATTTGCAACACCAAGAGCAGGTGAACTTGATGCGATTAAGAGCATTGGCAGAAAATCATTAGGATTTGGTGTAATAAATCCAAGAACAGTTACGCTTGAATCTGTTGACGATATTGTCGCACGGGTAGAAGAAGTAAGGGCGATTCTGCCTGATGCTGAAATCTTTTTAAATCCAGATTGTGGTTTTGGTACCTTTGCACAACGACCAATGAATAGTGATGAAATTGCTTTTGAAAAATTAAAAGTCATGGCAGTTGCTGCTAAAAAACTTCGAGAAACGGTAAGTGTTTAAGAAAGGATGAAAATATGAGACAACAAATGTCAGTAAAGGTACAAGGAATTGGAAATGGCATGAGGACAGATTCCGTTGCAGGCAAGCATAAAATTGCCATTGATGAACCGGTAACAATGGGCGGACAAGATTCTGCGATTGACCCTCTTTCAACTTTTCTAGCCTCACTTATTGGCTGTGAAAACGTAATGGCACAAATCATTGCGAAAGAAATGAACTTTGACCTTCAAGGAATTTCATTTGAGGTTGAAGGTGATCTTGATATTAGCGGTTTAATGGGGAATTTAGAGGTAAAACCATATTTTGAAAAGGTGGTCATTAAAGCCACTGTTGAAACATCTGAGTCTCAGGACAGAATAGATGAGCTAAAAGAGGCAATAGATTTACGTTGTCCAGTCTTCCGTACCATTAAAGATGCAGGAATTCCAATAGAAAACCACTGGTTAAAAGCATCTGTGACAATATAAGAACTATAAAAAAGGTGATGAATCAATTAGGATTCATCACCTTTTTGTTCAACGTTTTTAATAAATGCTAACATATTGCTAACGCACACATTTCCAAACAGTAAATTCAGGTTAAAGATGTTATAATAAAATTCGGCAAAACGGTGATTCAAGACCTAATTCATAAGAGTAGTATACAATAGAGGTTGATATATACTAGTCATGACTAATATATATCAACCTCTTACTTTTTTTCTATAATCGCGCCCTTTAATGAAATAAGTATAGTTAGCAGGGGCATTTCGCTGAAGATTATTGCTGGAAAGACAGTGTTGCTGAATATTTGTGGTGACGGATAGAAAAAAAGGATGGTAGAAAGGGGAATTGGAAAATGAAAAGAAAAAGGGCTTCTCGAAATATGCTGAGTATTTTTACGATTCTACTTTTAATGTTTGCCTTAATCATTGGAGTTTATTATGCAATCAAAGTAAATGATACCGAACAGACGCCAGGCAAAGAAGGCGCAATTATAACGAAGCCATCCGATACTAAAAAAGATGATCAGAATTCAAATGAGAAATTAGTAGAAGAAACCTTTTCCTTATCAAAGGAAGGTAAGGTTCCGAATATTCCTTTTGTCTCCGGTAAAACAGGATGGAAGGAAGTAAATAAAGAGTGGGGAAAATCAGACAATGTTTCGGAAACTGCTAAAGGCAGGTATGAGGAATACAAAAGTCATCATTCTACAATCGGCTATGCCGGCAACACAGTGAATGATATACGGTCTTATGACTCTGAACTACAAAGGATCACCTTAAATGAAATTAAGAAAACGGGTGGAGAACCCGATGATATTCGATATTATAAAGATTCAACTCATGACCAAATGATACTTGTTTATCATGCAAACACGTCCACTGATTTATTATGGGTTTTGCCTAAAACAACAGAGCAGGAACCAAATCCTAAAGTTGACCATATCTCACTCTTTACACAGGTTGAAGAAACATCAAATCAACAAGAAAATCAAACCATTTCCAAAGTAATTTCTAACATGAGTTTAGATGAAAAAATAGGGCAGATGATTCTTGCTGGGATTTCCGGCACCACAATGGATACAAACGCAAAAAAATTAATAAGCCAAGCCCATGTCGGAGGAATTATATTTTACCAAAATAATTTTGAAACCCCTGAACAAACCGTTCAACTTGTGAATCAACTGAAGGCTGGAAACAGTTCGGATCTACCGCTTTTTTTAAGTGCTGACCAAGAGGGGGGACGTGTGACCAGATTGCCGGGTGGACTAACTAACTTTCCATCAAATGGTAAGATTGGACAGGTAAATGATCCTGAGTTTTCTTATAAAGTTGGAACACTTTTAGGTCAAGAATTAAAAGAATTTGGTTTAAATCTCGATTTTGCACCTGTTCTTGATATTAACAGCAATCCAACTAACCCTGTGATCGGGGATCGATCATTTGGGAACAATGCGGAAATAGTAAGTAAACTTGGAGTTCAAACGATGAAAGGGATACAGTCTCAGAACGTTATCACGACAATTAAACATTTTCCTGGTCACGGAGATACATCGGTTGATTCCCATCTGGACCTTCCAATTGTAAATAAAAGCCTTAAGGAACTTAAAGAACTAGAGTTAATACCGTTTGAACGTGCGATTAATCAAGGTGCAGATGTTGTGATGGTCGCTCATATCTTATTGCCTCAATTAGATAAAACGAATCCAGGGACCATGTCAAAAGCTGTCATGACGGATCTTCTTAGAAAACAACTTGGTTTTACAGGAGTAATCATAACGGACGATATGACAATGGGGGCCATTACAGAACATTTTGATATTGGTAAAGCAGCGGTAGAATCAGTAAAGGCAGGAAGCGATATTATTTTAGTAGGACATGATTATAATAATGTTGTAAAAATTATCTCCTCTTTAAAAACGGCTGTTGAAAATGGGGAAATTTCCGAACAAAGATTAAATCAGAGTATAGAAAGAATTATTCAACTAAAAAGGAAATATGGCATTAACGATACGAAAGTGGTGGAAAATCCGAACATAAATGAAATAAATCACTCAATCAATAGTCTTCTGAATGATTATTTACATTAATTATTCATATAGGTTTGTGGAAGTTAAAATATAAAACAAATAAAGATGATAATTATATTATGTAAACTAAATAGATATAATCGAATCAAATTAAACTAGAGTTGGTATTTGTATAGTTGGAGGGGAATCACAAATGCTAGATCACAAAGAGGAAATCCAAAAAAACGAGCAGCAAGACAAAACATATACACTTCTAGGTCCGGATAAGAAACCTTATCAGAGTAAAATTCCAGGTACATACGGCGGCCACAGGAAAACAAAAGTCTATGGACGTATGGATTGCCCAGCGGCACTACGGGCGATTGCCAAAGGGGGCTATGTACAGAATCGCGTGTTTTTTGCGGACGAGGAGACCGCGATTGCAGCAGGATTCAGGCCATGTGCATCCTGCCTTCGAGAAAAGTATGCCGAATGGAAAGAAAGACAAAAGCTTCAGAATCCTAATCGTTAAGGAGAGCGTGCCATGCAATCACAAATCGAGGAATTGTTAGATTTCGAGGATAATTGGCTGGACAGGGAAGGCCTGGACGAAGGTGACGGACGGAACGTATGGCTGGAGGAAGGCATCCGGTTATACACCCGATTTCAGGAACTCGATAGAAAAGAACCTAGGTATTCCATTATGCTCGCCAATCTATATCTTCAATTGGGACGAGATGAAAAAATGCGCAGGGGCAACTATCGGAGGGCCTATGACATCTTACGAAGGGCAACCCTCCATAGCCCCGACAAACCCGATGCCTTTTACCACTTATCCTTTATCTTAGCTGAAGAGGATCGGAAGTGGGAAGCCGTCTTATTTTATGGTAAAGAAGCGTTGGAAATGGGAATAAACGGCAGCAAACGAATCAAGCTACTATGTAACCTGGCTCTAGCCTACACAAGAATCGGATACCCGCAAAAAGGTGCAGACCTGATTAGGGAAGCAGGTACCCTGGATGTGAAAAAGGAACAGCTTTGGTTCATCGAACTATATATGGATAAGTTGAAAAAGAAACAAATGGAACCCATACTTTTAAAGGAAAATGACGAAAAACGCAAGAGAATTACCCATCGTGATATGGACCAAATACTTGACGATGCCATGAGCGGAAAATACGTGGTTCTCAACTTGGCAGACTCTGAAAAGCTCGTGTATGGAAGCACTGATACTGTACGGCTGGAGCCGAAACAGGCGGAACTGCTCGGTTATTTGATTGACAACAAAGGGATCTATTGTGATAAAAGCAGAATTGAAAAGGCGGTATGGAATGATCAAGTATTAACTCCAGCCGTTGTCAAACGGTACATTACGGCCATTCGAAAAAAATTAGCACAGGCAATGGGCAGGAACGATATTAAAGAGAGTGTATTAATTACAACCAAGAACGGCGAATATGTCTGGAATGCCGATATCCCGGCAAAAGTCCTCCGTAAGGGATAAAAATCCGGTTACGACCATCGTAACCGGATTTTTGTATATTTAAGGTGCAAAAGATAAGGGAGGATGATCAGGATGAACTTACTAAAATTAGAAATGATGACCGCAACAGAACGGATGGCAGAGGCACTAACAATGAGAGGCTTGTTTGTTGAAACGAAAGACGATTTCATCATTCTGACAGGGGAAAACACCAGCGCAGATATCATGAAAACACAAAGCTTGCTCAACGACCTTGAAATACCGACGTTTTGGCAAGAAAACCGATTCCAGCTATTAGTGAGCCGGTTTCCGATTGCCGCGATGAAGAAGATTATCAACGTACCAGGCAAGGAATTCCCAGTCCATATGGAGGGCTATCATTTCAAATGGAGAGCCTTTGCTCAACGGCGATTTGGCATCAAAGTGAATGCCTTGGACCTTGATGCGAACATGGCCATGTTTGTCAAATCACTGAATCTAGCAGGTATTACGGCCCTTGCTGGCTGCAGCGGACATCACCGTTACCCGCCAAACGTTCAGCTTTCAGGTGCCTATCAGGGAGCATGGTTTAAGGTGATCCAGGAGAAATATTTAAAAGGGCTGAATCTTCACTATACATGGGAAGTCCATTTCGATAACAGGTCAGGCTCCTGTATCAGGGCCGTGGAAACAGGGCGCTGGGACATGAGTTTGATTTATCAGGACACGATGCAAATGGCCGAGGTGCTCCAAAAATATGCTGCTGAGATTCGGGGACTCAAAAAATCCTCTTTCAAACGTAGCAAGGATATGAAAGAAACAGCCGGCAAACTACTAAGGGAAGAAAATGTAGACGTATTAGTGGACTGGATGAAAGAGCAAGCAGAAAAGCAATTCAGCCTTATCTAAACAAATATAGATTGAAAGGATAGAGAAAAACATGAAAAGTTTTCAAGATTATTCTGAACAAATAGTAACCTTAGCAGATTGGCTTCAAAATTCTAAACACACAACAATCCTGACAGGGGCAGGGATGTCCACAGAATCAAACATCCCGGACTTTCGCTCGAAGGATGGCTGGTGGAACAACATTGATCCGAGAACGGTCGCAACCACCGAGGCTCTCGAGAATCACTATGATTTATTCCATGAATTTTACAGCATGAGAGTTAATCTGCTTGAAAATTGCCAGCCGCATAAAGGGCATCATATATTGGCGGAATGGGAACAGAAAGGCCTCATCCAAGCCATTTGTACACAGAACGTCGATGGCTTTCATAGCGCAGCCGGCAGCCAGCAGGTATACGAACTTCACGGCTCCATCAGCAAGTTCCGCTGTGCGGACTGTTCTAGGATTGCAAGCAAAGAGCAATTCCTGAACAAAGCGAGATGCAGTCAATGCGGTGGCAAGCTCAGGCCAAATGTTGTCCTTTTTGGTGAAATGCTGCCGGAGGAAAGCTGGAGCGCTTCACTTTCCCATATTCATAAATCAGAACTTGTGATTGTGATCGGAACAAGCCTGGAGGTCTACCCTGCCAGCCAACTGCCGCAAATGACAGAAGGCAGAACGGCCTATATTAACATGGAAATGAACGGAAATAATTAAGACTTTAGCCTCATTATTCAGGATAAGGCAGGAAATGTACTTGCAAAAGTAAACGAAATCATAGAAAAAAAAGAAAAATAATTTTCTGAGTATAGTAACTTTTTCCTATGGAACCATGTTATACTTGTAATGCAATTGTATAAATAAGGAAGCGCAACAAAGAGTCAGGTATAGTCATTTCGCTCGTTTTCTTGGCCGACATCATATGTATTACTATACTAATATGAATATACATGTATCTATTTGACTACTTCCATTCTTTGTTTGGAGTAGTTTTTTTAAACCTTATTTTCAGAAATATTAGAACTTTTATACCTTTGGGAGGGTTAAAAAATGGAGAAGGAAATATGGAAATGGATATTGGATACTTTCCCGGATGATGGAATTGCCAATATTGCGGACAATCTGATGATCAAAATAAAAGGTTTTCGCCAGTTAAATCCCCAGCAAGCAAATTTCAAAATGGTGAGAAACAGAATCATAAAGGAAGCGCTTAATCAAAAGAATAGTAAAAAACTATATTATTTCTTTGATTCTCTCATCGAAGACCGTCCCGAAATCGAGTCGTTACGAGGGAAAAGTATCGAGGAGCTTTTACAGGTGCTAGGAGAGGAGGGGCTGTATCCATCCATCTTACTTGGGGTGTTGCTGTCCAGTGAGGACGAGGAAGATCATGGGAAGGCTCAGGAAATATATATAAAACTTAAAGAGGAAGAAAAACTCGATCTACTGGAAAAGCAAGTGGATGAAAAGCTTGCGAATGAAGAGGAAGTGGACGAGCAGGAAATCTTGGAACAGCTACAAAAGGGGCTAAAAACGGCACTCAAGGAAATCGAGAGGCTGGAAAAGAAACTGAAGAAACTGGAACAAAAAAACGAGGAGCTAAAGATAAAAGAGGCAAGCAGCCAAACAAGCCTCAAAAATGAAAGGAAAGAATGGAAAACCGAGAAAAAGGCATTCCTGCAGGAAATTCATTCCCTTAAAGCGGAGATGGGCACGGTGCGTAATGATTCGAAGACCGCTTCAGCAGAAAAGGAAGAATTAAATAAAAAGTTAGCCAAGCAAAAAGAAACAATGAAGTTGAAGGATGAAGAGATTAATAGGCTTCATGCACGTGTCGTCAAATTAGAAACAGATTTAGAGAATCAAAATAATCAGGACCAATCAGGAAAAGAAAGGATAAAGGTTGCGATGATCGGTGACCCTTATTCAAGCAGATTACAGAAGTATGACAAATTTGAACTGACCATTTTAAAAGGTTCAGAGTTTCAGGAAGAACAAGGGCAAACAGCATTGGATCATGCCGATCAAGTCTGGCTTTTGACTTACAAAATCCCAAGAAGCGTTCAAAAACGAGTGAAATCCGTCGTGAAGAACAAACAAACGAAGGAATTTTCGACATTTGCCGACTTGGAAGACCATATGCTGAAGGGGATGATTTAACATGAACAAAACATGGAACACCAACTTGATAGGCGTCCTTGCCAGTGAGGAATCGGTACAATACGCACTGCGTAAAAAAGCTATTTTCAAAAATGTGCAAGATGTCCTGCAGTTTTATGTAAGAATCATCAGTAAAACGCCAAACAGTTTCCCTTCTATCAAATTGATAACTTTCTTCGGGACAGATTTGGAAAAATGGGGCTTTGAAGGCAATCATCTAGAGGAAACGGAAGGCAGGAGGGCGGTCTATCGCTTTCTCGAGGATAACCTGCTGGTATTCAAACCGCAGCAGAAAATTCTCTACGATGGACAGGAAGTTTTTGACGGTACAGACCTGATCCTCATTCCAAAATCGGAAAGGTATCATGAGGGGGTAAGTTTAACACCGATGCCGATCTTTTCGGAAGAGGAGCAGGGCATGACGCAGGAAGAATTTGAGCTGCGGCTGCAAGCGGGTGAATGGGTGGGAAAAATTGCTGGCATTTCCCATGAGCAAAAGGACACACCGGAATATATCTTGTGGAAAACCAGCGATTCAGTTTACACCGTTTATGGTGAGTTTTCCGGTCACCATTACGGGGAGGAAGGATTTTCCTTTACCAGGAATAAGCTTTTGAAATCGGCTCCTTTTGATGAAGAGTGGCTCGATGATTGTTACGAGGTTGATCATACAATGTTCGTACCGCACGAAATCTTTACTTACATCGATGGAACCATTGAAGCGGCGGAGCCTTTGGAGATTCCTTATCGAAAATCTCCTTTCATGGAGGAAACGGAGAGGCGTCTGGCGGCTGCACAAGTACAAGTACAAAGACCCGATCCTGTCGTAACGGTTGACCGGAGCGGCATGTCTGAAGCGGAATTGATGCAGGAATTCATTCGAACCACGATGGAACAGGGACTGCTTTATGACAAAAAGGATCTCTATAACTTTCATACAGCAGTGAAATCTTCCAACCTGGTGATCTTGGCCGGGATGAGCGGAACGGGCAAATCGAAGCTGGTCCAAGTCTATGCAAGGGCACTGGGGCTTACGGACGATTATCAGATGACATTGGTACCTGTCCGGCCTGCCTGGACGGATGATGCGGATGTCATTGGATATGCGGATACACTCAATAAAGAGTACCGGCCGGGAGACTCCGGCGTCATCAACGCTCTCTTGAGTGCCAAGGACAATAGCAACAAGCTTCATATTATCTGTTTTGACGAGATGAACCTGGCGCGGGTTGAGCATTATTTCTCCCAATTCCTTTCGGTACTGGAGATGGAGGCGGGACCTAACAGGGGCTTGAGGCTTTATAATGACGATTTGAAAAGCCAGCTGAAAAATTCATCATTGTATCCGCCTGTCATCCCTATCGGTGATAACGTTATCTTCGTTGGAACGGTCAACTTGGATGAATCCACCTACCATTTTTCCGATAAGGTTCTGGATCGTGCGAACGTGATTACGCTTAATGTTCTTTCGTTTGACAGTCTTATGATGTTAACGAAAGAGATGAGGGAAACAACAACAAAGCCTTCTGGAGGGAACGGAACCGTTACCTTGGATTTGTTCGACAGCTACCGTGACAAAACCAAGGATATTCATATGAAGGAAAGTGAATTGGCCCTGTTATGGGAAATCCATACTGAGCTGCAGAAGATCAATAAAAACCTGGGAGTCGGTCCAAGAATTGTCCGGCAAATCGATCAATATCTCAAGAACCTGCCTGAAAGCAGCTGCTTCACGAGGGAAGAGGCATTCGATAAACAAGTGGTGCAAAGAATCCTGACCAAGGTAAGGGGGCCGGAGGATCTCTTGAAAAGGTTCATCGGGATGTACGATACCGCAACAGAGAACATTGAAGGAAGCATCCTGGGTGACCTATTGGACAAGTACGATGAGGTGTCCGAGTTCTATGACACCCGGAATGTGCTGGTTCAAAAGGCGAAAGAGTTGAAGCACAATGGCTATACCCTCTAATGGAGTTGAAGTCATTTTTAACCAAAGACTAGGGAATCAGGACAACCCCATCACAGCAGGATCATTTTTTACAAATGAACATGATTTTTTTGAAAAAAGGGACGAATCCTCCATCGAAATAAAGGAATATTTAGCCGTATCCATCACTTTTCATTCCAATAGGACGGATTCCCAATTCTTCATGGATGGTTTGGAAACCTTGCCTGAGCCGAATCTGAAAACCGATTCGCAAGTAGGGGAAGTATACCTTTCGCCTTCTGAAAATCCTGTCATCCTGTTCGATCACAATGATGAATATTATCCGCTGATTCCGGGCTTTTATCGGATGATGGTGATTTATGATGGGGCACGGTATTACAGCTGGGTGAAGGTTGTTCCAAAACAGCTCGAGGAATCGCAATGGGAGCTGATGAGGCAGGAAGTGGAGCAGGAATTAAAAGGATTGGCGAGGGAACTGCTGCTGAAAAAAACAGACCTGGATACCAGGATGGATGGTATCCCATTAGGGCTACTGGAGCAATTTTTCGTGATTAACAAGCGATTTTCCTCGGTAATGGCGGCGTTGACGGATCTGTATCGAAAGGTCAATTTTCGAATCAATAAAGGATATACCTTTGTTTCCAAGGAGAGAGCTAGATTCATAGACGATAAAACCATTCGTCATGCCGCCTTCCGCCCAAATAATGAACAGACCTTCAAGGCGCCTGTCAGTGAGGTGACCTATGACCTGCCGGAAAACCGTCTGGTTAAAAAAATCATCGAGTCCATTTCCAAGACGTTGACCGGCTTTATCGAGGGCGTCGAAAGGACGGCAGGCAGCCTAACGGATCTTCATGCTGCGAGTCCCGTCGAAATGGGTCCACAAAAGGATATCACCTTGCTGGAGCTTCAAAAATTAAGCGGGGTTGCCGGTAAGATGCGGGGAGCCATCCAGTGGATCAAGACAGCGCCATGGTATGAAAGTGTCGGGGGCTATCAGGAATCAGGCATCCCGCATGTGATGAACAGCGATCCCAGGTACCGTGCGATTTACCAGTTATATCGAGAACTCCATCAGGAGAAAAGCGAAGCAAGAACTTATCCATCCTATGTTTATCAGTGGAAACGTTCAGATAAGCTCTATGAAATTTGGGGATATATCCAGTTCATTAAGGCCCTTACGGGAGATGTATTAGCATTCTCTCCTAAGAGCGGATGGATCTTCAATGAGGACTTCGGCAAAAACGATGGGTTCATTCCATCGCTTCCTTCCAATACAGAGGTAGTGATGAAGAAGGGCAACCTGGAAATCGTGTTGGTCTATGAAGGACACCTGCCGACACAGAGCAGGCTTGCGACAGCGAAAAACCCCTTATATACAAGGGGAACGCACACCACTCCAGATGCCAGGTTGGATGTCTATAAAGAGAATATCTATATTGGCAGTATCATCGTTGATTTTAAGTACCGTCCAAGAAAAGCGATATGGGACGAAAATCTAATTTACAATCAAAGGCAGAATGAGGTCATGCGGCAGCTGGTCAGCTATAGTGACAATATTCATTCAAACTTCCTGTTTGGAGCCGTCGGGAACCCACTTATCGGCAGGTTCAGCCCGGTCCAGGAAGTATGGGCCGTTTATCCGAACCGCTTCGGTGCATCGAGAAGTCACGAGTATGCTGATCATAAAGTGTGTTTGGTAGAACTGACACCAGGTCAAGTGAATGACCTTCTTGTTGATAAAATCAAGGAAGGTATAGATAGTCTTTTGAGGACAAGTGAACTGATTATGGGTACTGCTTTCAAAGATAGTTCCTCGGATAATACCAAGGTTCCGGAACTGGTTTGAATATATTTAAAATGGATGAATGAAGTAGGGTTCCCCTTCCGTGAGAAAAAACGTAAAAAGCTGGCGACCCATTTTAAACGAGTATTATCAAAGTTCACTAGAAATCATCGGGAAAATGAACATTTACACTAAAATGTTGTGCGATTTGAATCCTTGAATTAAAAGAAATAAAGAGATAGAAGAAATTATAAAGCGAGTTTTGGTATAAGATATCACTTTTTTAATTAACAGCTAGCATGAAGGAAGAATACGCTATCCTCATGCTAGCTTTTCTTTTATTACACACTTAAACATTGTATTGATATTTTATTACACAGGGGGATCTGCAATGGCGCTCTCAGAATCAGATAAAAGGATACTCCAAGCAATCAAGCAGAATGTCATACAAGGAATAATAGAGGAAAAAATGAGGCAGGGCCAATCGCCGGATGCATTCAATAATTTAAACAAGTTTTTAAAAGAGTTGTGAAGGGATTTGGAAATTTATGTAGAAAAACTAGTAACATAGTAATGATTGGAATCGGGAGGACAGCAAATGGGTAATTATTATATCCAATCAAAAGGGCCAGATACTTGGAAGGGGTCATTAGCAAATCCAGAAAATCAATGGAAAAAAGGATATTCTGCATACGAGTTGGCCCATAGTTGGGAGGCAGCTGCCGATTTTCCATCGTGTGTCAATCAAGTGTTTCAACAGAGCCAAATCCCACTGTTTCAAAACGTGTCTTTTTATTTTTATCTAAAGAAGATAGATGATTGTAAGAACAAAAGGAGATATTGTGATGTTGAAATTTATTGATGAACTAATGTCATATTATTCAGACCAAGCAGTATTTAATCCATGGAACGATTATTCTACACAACTAGACATTGGACCTGATGCACCAATGTTAAGGATAAATCATCTTCAACGCTTTCTTGAGCCAAGGTTATCAAACGCTCGCTATATTTTTGTTGCTGAAGCATTAGGATTTCAAGGTGGTCATTTTTCAGGAATTCCAATGACTTCAGAAATAATGATCACAGGAAACCATTCAGAAGTAGATTATCAGCATGTTTTTCATGGTAAAGTTGGTAGAAGGACTAGCAATCCCAATTCACAGTACCCGCGATTTAAGATGACTTGGAAAAAAAAGGGTGCGAGTGAACCGACAGCAACAATTGTTTGGAAAACTATCCTAGAGAATAATGTTGATCCCTTTGAGATTATTTTATGGAATATCTTTCCCTTCCATCCTTATGATCCGGCAGTAGGATTATTAAGTAATCGTACCCCAGAGCCTAATGAGCTAAAATTAGGGGTTTATTATTTAAAAAGACTTTTAAATCTATGTCCCCAAAATATTAAAGTAATAGCTATCGGAAACCATTCTACAAATACCCTAAATCAACGTAAAATTGAAAATATTCCTATTAGGCATCCCGCAAACGGTGGTGCCCCAGCGTTTAAAGAAGGATGTAAAAGAATTTTTACAGTTAATGATGTTAATAATTTTCTTAACTAAATAAACTTAAGTACGAACTCTGTTCCTGAAGGTGTGCCAAAAATGGTACACCTTTTTCAGCATTATTGAAGTATTGAGGGAAGAGAAAGTTAATAAAACGTATGTTCTTGGCGTAGAGTTATCATAACATTCTGATATAATTATAGTAAATTAAGCGAACATATCCAAAAATTGATGTTACGAGGCGTTTTTCAACAAAAAAATGGATGAAAGAGATGAGAAATTTTTGGCAGGTTTTAATTTAAAAATAATTGAATACAGAATAAGGTGAAATAAGTAATAACAGGTGGTTTATATATGAAAATATTAATAGCGGAACGGGATGAGCTTGAAAGAAAAGGATTGAAGTGGCTGCTTTTAACCAATCAAGTGCCAATTGATGAATTAAAAGAAGCCAGCAATGAAGAGGAATGCATGGCATTGCTGATGGAATGGAAACCAGATATTTTTGTCATGGAACTCGAGATGTTTCAGCCAAATCAGCGGGAACATTTATTCCGAATGGTCAGGAATTTGAGGATTCAAACGGTCATGCACACAAGCCATAAAACGTTTCAAGCAGCTGAACAAGCGGTAAAAATGAAAGCAGAAGCATTATTTGTGAAACCATATGTTGCGGAAGAATGGCTGAAGGCATTGAAACAAATGATCCGAAACCATAGAAATATTCCGAAAAAAGAAGGAGAAACCTCTTTATATCACGGTTGGGCTTATGATCTTCTATTTGGAAGAGTCATCAATGAAGCATTTATGAACGAACAGGTTCAAAATTGGGGATACGATCAAGTGCCCAGCATAGTGGCCGTATTGGCTTTGGACCAACAAAATAAAAAGGAATTTGAACCAATTACATTGATTCATTTGATTCATGACGAACTGCAGGAGTATCGGCCCTTTGTATTGTCAGTCGATGAACAGATCATCCTTCTGGTGAGTGAGGAATATCTTCCAAAAGGGAACCATCCCATCCATTCCCTGTGGCAGATTTTGAAGGTATTTTGTGAACGGATGAAACAAAGAAATAATCTTTCCATTTCGGCCGGAATTGGAAATCAATATGATACTCCAAAACTTCTTTATAAATCCTATTTTGAAGCAAGACAAGCCTTGCTGCGCCGCTTTTATTTTGGCGGAAACCAGGTGTTCCCCTCCATGACGAAAAATTTGAATGAACAATATGAACCTTTTTTGACGCCAACGGAGAATGATGAATTACTAAATTACTTAATAGAAAAAAACAGGGATGGGATCAAAACATGGTTTTATAAGCTTTTTGGCGGTTTTCCCGATGAAAATGGCAGTTATCCACATTCCGATTTAGTCCGGACCAAATTGACGAACGCTGTTGCCCCTATCCGCAGATTTATGAGAGAAAAACCATATTTGTTAAGGAATGACCAAGAATATCAGGAAATCTTTCAGGAAATTTTATACGGCGAGGTTTTATTCGATATTATCCAAAAGATGATTCGTCTTTGCTCTTTACTATTTGACCAAGTTGAAAAAGAAGAATCCCTATACAGCTCCCAAATAATGGCTAAAGCAATTCAATACATCGAACAAAACTACCATAAACCCCTTTCATTAGAAGAGGTATCTGGATGGGCAGGCAGAAGCGGTCAATATTTCAGTTCTTTATTTAAACAACAAATGGGCTGTACTTTTACGGAATATCTTCAAGCAAAAAGGATTGAAAAGGCAAAAGCATATTTAAAATCAACGGCCATGACTGTTTCTGAAGTGGCGGAATCTGTCGGTTATGTGGATCCCAATTATTTTAGCCGTGTTTTTAAAACGGTTACCGGGGCTTCTCCGAGGACATGGAAAACGGAAAATTGTACAGATATCTTAAAATAATCCAGTTTTTACGAAAAAGGGATACGAAACATTTCAAGAAAACAGTAAATATCACTAAAATTCGGAATATTCTCTATGGATATTCCTTTCTTTTTTCATTACCATAAAAACTAATAAAATAATTAAATTTAATAACGATTTAGGGGGTGATTACCTCATCAGCAGCACTAACAGAAATTCACAAGCAGTACCTAATAAGCCTATGGAAAAACGCTTTTCCTTGAGTGTCGTTGCAATAATTAACAATCTCAGTTGCTGAGAAAAAAACATTTGGGAGGAATTCACTTGCATTATTCACCAAAGAAAGGTCAGCATCATGGCTTACCATATGACCCCTTTAAAAGTAGTACGATACCACGCCCTATCGGATGGCTTTCAACCAGGTCTAAAGATGGAGTAGATAACCTTGCGCCTTACAGCCAATATCAAAATCTTACCTGGGATCCACCTATGGTAATGTTTGCAGCAAATCAATCAGTATTAGGAGGAAGAAAGGATACGGTTCGAAACGCTGAGGAAACTGGTTGGTTTGTATGGAACATGGCTACTTGGGATTTGCGCGAAGCAGTAAATATTTCCGCAAAGGCGTCTACGGCAGACGTTGATGAATTTGTGGCTGCGGGTGTAACGAAGAAAAGCTGCATTGAGGCTCCTGTATCACGTGTTGCTGAGTCACCGGTTCAATTCGAATGTGAGTATATTCAGACAATTAGAATACCAACTGGTAATGAGGTTTCCACAGTTGATATTGTTATCGGACGAGTAGCTCATGTGCATATCGCTGATGACATCATTCTTCCTAGTGGGAAACTTGATATATTAAAAATAAAACCCATTGCCCGCCTCGGGTATTATGATTATACAGTTATCAACAATATATTTGAAATGAAGGCACCAGCTGCTACAAAAGAAGAGTTGGCTGGCCTTGAGGGACGAAATGTTTAATGACACAAAGGAAGCTATTTGAAGATTAATTAACTAGTTAGTCATAGAATACTCTTGAAAGGTTGCAAATGAATGATGAGGCTAATTTCGGCTCTCGGATTAAATCGGACATTTCCTAGTCTTTTCTCTCTATGTTCACCTTTTGTCAAGTAGCATATAGGTTTCGATTTATTTTTAAACACTATTTATGCTTAATGGAGGAGATTATACTATTATGCCGAATCCACAATCTACTAATGTAGAAACAAGTTCTGAAATTCAGAGACAAAAAGTGTACAGTATTTCAAATGTTTTGAAGTTCTTATTTTTTAGTTCAATTGGTATTTTTGTATTTTTTATTCCAATTACTTTAAATGGTACCTCATCTATCCCGCTTGATCATATTGTTACATGGCTAAATACTACTTTCCCTTCCGTTACACCTATCTACGCGTTGCTTGTCATTTTAGGGGGAGCAATCTATCCATTTGTAACAAAAACATGGAACAAAAACACTTTTAATATTGTATTCTCAATTCTTAAAGTTTTAGGATTTGTCGTTGGATTAATCATCTACTTAAAAGTAGGTCCAAGCTGGCTGATGAATCCAAATATTGGCCCTTTTCTCTTTGACTTGTTAGTTGTTCCAGTTGGGATCATGGTTCCTTTAGGCGGGGTATTTTTGGCTTTATTAGTAGGGTATGGTCTTCTCGATTTTATGGGAGTAATTTGTCAAAAAATTATGAGACCTATATGGAAAACTCCGGGTCGTTCAGCCGTAGATGCAATGGCATCATTCGTTGCCAGTTTTGCAGTAGGATTATTAATTACAAATCGGGAATATAAAAAAGGAAACTACACCAAAAAAGAAGCTGCCATTATTGCTACGGGATTTTCTACTGTCACTGTTTCGTTTATGATTGTGGTTGCTAAGACACTGGGGCTTATGGGCATGTGGAATTTTTATTTTTGGGTAACATTGCTGGTTACATTTGCTATTACTGCAATATCTGTAAGAATAAGACCAATCAGTAAGATGAGTGATGATTATTATAATGGCCAAAAGGGCAATCCAGAAGAGACTGTAAAGGGAAATTATATACAAAAAGCTTGGGAAAATGCAATGAATGCAGCAGAAAATGCACCGAGTTTTGGGAAAAATATTTGGGATAACTTACGTGATGGAATGGTAATGACGATGGGCATTTTGCCATCGATCTTATCAGTTGGTTTAATTGGCTTACTCCTTGCAGAATACACTCCAATTTTCGATTATTTAGGATACATTTTTTATCCAATCACAGCTTTACTTCAGCTTCCAGATCCGTTGCTAGTTGGAAAAGCTTCAGCAATTGGAATTACAGAAATGTTCCTGCCAGCACTATTAGTCGTTAAATCTGCCATCGTAACAAAGTTTGTTATTGCAGTCACTTGTGTATCTTCTATCATGTTCTTCTCTGCAAGTATCCCATGTATACTATCAACAGACATTCCAATTACAATTCGTCAACTTGTAATCCTTTGGTTCCTAAGAACCGTCCTTAGTTTAATCATTGCCACACCAATTGCATTCTTATTTTTATAGTAGCAAAAAATAATCTAAGAATTATGAACGGAATCAGCAGCACCTTTTTGGGATGCTGCTGATTCGGTTTATTTAGTTTGTTTAATAACTCAATTCAAGGGTCAGTCCGCCGGTGCGTTAAAACTTTAGTGTGCTGGGGGACTGACCCCAATTTTCCAATATTGAATCGGACTCATATCTGCTGTGAGGATCTAGAGGCACGGTTCGAAATTCCCCAACAAAGCATAAGTTGGCGAATGCCTTTTTCAATTTGGTCTAATGGAATACCGCCAAAGCCTAATAGAAAGGTTGGATGCTTATAATCAATGGGACTTAATAGATAATCACTTACTGGATAGATGGCAATACCGTTTTTGGCTGCCGTCTCTTTCAGCTGATCTTCAGTATTTGACACAGGGACAGAAATTAAAATGTGCATTCCTGCCTGATCTCCCGTAATCGTGACATCAGGATAACATGTTTTAAATAGATTGGTTAATTTTTCATGTTTTTTACGATAAATTTTCCGCATCCGGTTTAAGTGTTTGGAAAAATATCCATCTCTTATAAAGTTGGCTAAAATATGTTGATCAAATCTAGGTACGGTTGCGGAGTAAAAACTAAATGTTCCTTTATATTTTTGTAACAGCGTTGAAGGTAATACACAATAAGCAACACGCAATGATGGCATTAATGATTTCG
Source organism: Neobacillus sp. PVCKKU3 (assembly GCF_058323225.1). Lineage (NCBI taxonomy): Bacteria > Bacillati > Bacillota > Bacilli > Caryophanales > Bacillaceae > Neobacillus > Neobacillus sp. PVCKKU3. Next base: position 92,231 of record NZ_JBLVQN010000009.1, on the reverse strand, counting down.
TAAACGTGCTCAAATAAATGACTTTATTGTTTTGATCCAAACCGTGTAAGGCAGGAATGGGTTTTCCGATATACCGAAACTCACTATCATAATCGTCTTCAATGATGTAGCGATTTTCATCCTTTGCTGCCCAGTTTATTAGCTGCGTTCTTCTTGTTGCTGATAGTACAGCACCCGTAGGGAATTGGTGGGAAGGTGTAATGTAAACTACATTGGCATTTGTTTTTTCAAGTTCATCCACCATTACCCCATTTTCATCAACCGGAATGGAGATGGCTCGATTTTGCAATTGGATTTTTGGGATGGCGGAATAGCCTGGATTTTCAAGGGCAAATTTTGCATCACTTTCCAGTAATCGTAGAATCATAGGAAGCAGCTGTTCCGTTCCCGAACCAATGACGATCTGTTCTGGGTTGCATACAATCCCTCTCGATTGATAAAGATAGTCTGAAATTTCTGCTCTTAATGCAAATTCTCCTTGAGGGTCTCCAATTTGTAATAACTCTTTTGAACTGCTATCATATAAATTTTTTGCATATTTCCGCCAAAGTGAAAAAGGGAATGAGTCTGTATCAATTTTTCCGGGATGGAAGTCAAATGGAACGATTTTCTGCTCGGGCTTCCCTACAGTTGCTTTTAGAAGCTCTTTTTCAATATAGGGCAATTCGTCTATCTCTTCTACGAAAAAACCAATGCGAGGTTTCGAGCCCACAAAGCCTTCTGCAACAAGTTGGGCATAGGCAATTTCAATGGTTGTTTGACTGATATTTAAAAATTCGGCTAATTTTTTCTTTGATGGTAATTTAGTTCCCACTTCAATTTGTTTTTGGATAATGGCGTCTTTGATTCCGATATAAAGCTGTTCATATAGAGGTTTTGCCACACTTTTATCCAATTTAAACATAAGCATATCCATCTGCCATACTCCTAACTGACCACATTGTTTTTTAAAAAACTGAACCTTTTCATGAAGTCAATTTCTATTATACTTGTAATTATCAAATCATTGGAGGTTATTTTTATGAAACAATTGGGAACCGAACGTATAAAACGCGGAATGGCTGAAATGCAAAAAGGCGGCGTTATTATGGATGTCGTTAACGCCGAACAAGCGAAAATTGCCGAGGCAGCAGGTGCCGTTGCGGTTATGGCTTTGGAGCGAGTGCCATCAGATATTCGAGCTGCTGGGGGAGTAGCCCGTATGGCAGATCCCCGTATCGTTGAGGAAGTAATGAACGCGGTAACCATTCCAGTCATGGCAAAAGCGCGAATTGGACACATTGTCGAAGCCCGTGTATTAGAAGCAATGGGCGTCGATTACATAGATGAAAGTGAAGTATTAACGCCTGCGGATGAAGAATACCATTTATTAAAAAGCGACTACACGGTTCCATTTGTTTGCGGGTGCCGCGATTTAGGGGAAGCTGCTCGTCGTATTGGAGAAGGAGCCTCGATGTTACGTACAAAAGGGGAACCGGGAACCGGAAATATTGTCGAAGCTGTCCGTCACATAAGAAAAGTGAATGCACAAGTAAGACGCGTTGTCGGGATGAGTACAGATGAATTAATGACGGAAGCCAAAAATTTGGGAGCGCCATTTGAATTATTAGTCGAAATCAAAAAATTAGGGCGCTTACCAGTTGTTAACTTTGCAGCCGGCGGAGTAGCGACACCTGCCGATGCAGCATTAATGATGGAACTGGGAGCAGATGGAGTATTTGTAGGATCAGGTATTTTTAAATCCGATAACCCAGAAAAATTTGCTCGTGCCATTGTGGAAGCAACAACGCACTATCAAGACTATAAACTGATTGCTGAAATTTCAAAACAGCTGGGAACACCAATGAAAGGTATTGAAATTTCAACGCTGGATGCAAAAAATCGTATGCAGGAACGTGGTTGGTAACACACTGAAAATCGGTACCGTTCATGGCAAAGTAGAGACAATTAGGGAAAGGGCTCTTCCTTTAAAACCCAGAAGATATCACTCAATAAAACCCACATGAACCAAATAAGAAAAACTAGGTCAACTTGCTATGCTTCATTATATGAAAAAGGACAGTTACGATAAAAAATCGGTAACTGTCCTTTTTGTTATATTCCGTAATTTTATTATGTTAACTTCAAAAAGGCTAACACTGCCGTATTTTATTGGCAGTAATTTTCTTAATCAGATCATACTCCATTAAACAACTCATAATATATTACAATTTCTTGAAATCTTTAAAAAGGTATTTCAGCGATGCTTCCACATTGCTATACTATTTATAGCTTTTTCAATTATCTGCAATTACCTCCATAATTCTACCTTGTTTGCACTTTTATTCACTTCTGATCTTCGTTCATATCATGCATTTTCTTTAAAAGTTCTTCTCTTCTACGGTTTAAATTCCTATTGGGAGGTGTTTTTCAAAAAAATTATTATGTTCAATAAAACAGCACTGACCAAAATCCACTTAAGTATGTTTTCTTCAACAAAAGACTCACTATTGATACTCACGATTCTTAAGTATAACTTTTCCTATGATAGCTCTTATTCTATTTTGCAGTATTTACCTCTATTATTGCGGCAGGTGAAGGAAAGGATTAACGTCTTAAAACAATAGTAAGGAATGATAAAAAACATTATAATGAACTCATGGATGGTGAACGAAATGGAAAACAAAATATTAGATTTGTTAGAAAAAATGAATGATAGACAGGAAAGAATGGAAGAAAAACTAGAACGGATTGATGATAGACAACATAATATGGAAGAAAAACTAGAACGGATTGATGATAGACAGCATAACATGGAAGAAAAACTAGAACGGATTGATGATAGACAGCATAATATGGAAGAAAAACTAGAACGGATTGATGATAGACAGCATAACATGGAAGAAAAACTAGAAGGGATTGATGATAGACAACATAACATGGAAGAAAAACTTGACGAGGTATTTGATACGGTTAAGAGAATCGAGGCCTCCCAAAAAGATGATGTAATTGGTCTTCTGAAGTTACAGAAAAAGAATCTTGATTTCGAAGTGGATTATATTAACAAAAGAGTAACAGAAATGGACAAAAGATTATTCAGCCTTGAAAAAAGAGTTGAGATTTAACCTAAAAAATGTAACTAAGTGCCAGGCACACCAGTAAATTGGAATGTGCCTGGCACTTTTTTTAATTTCTGAGTGGGTGTAGAGTAGGAAGAGTCCCTACATCATCTTGACCCGCTCACGAACCAAATGGGACTGATGTAAGCTGCAAGTTGAACCACGTGCGTCTCAAAATAACCCGTGTCCTTAGTCAGTCTGCTTCATCGATTGAACACAAATAAAAACGGCTTATCCGCAAGTAAAAAAGCCATATCCGTAAATTAAAACGGATAGTAACGGTAATATCAGAATCAAAACTGGCCCTATGGATCTAGAGGACATCAAAGAAACGATTGAAGATGTAATTAAAATAAGCAAAAAACTATCAAATTTCTTAAAAGATTTACAAGAAGAGAAGGCTTTAACGAAAGGTGCTGTCATTGGTGTATCAAGGGGATTATATGAACATTACGGTGTCTACATCGGCAATAACCGTGTCATCCATTACACTTCTCTGAATTCTGACATCAGCATGCAAGATAATAAAATTATGGAAACGGGAATGGACCACTTCCTGAGAGACGCGGGTGAGTTCTTTATCCTGGATTGTACATATAAAAACAAAGCTGTTAAATCCAAACCTATTAAAGCCGGCTTCTTAATACCAGACTATAACCAACTCTTTGAGCGGCAATCCGTTTTCTCCCCGGAGGAAACAGTCAAAAGAGCCAAATCGCGATTAGGGGAAACAAAATATAGTTTAGCTTTTAATAATTGTGAGCATTTTGCCATTTGGTGTAAAACCGGCTTAAGTAAAAGCCATCAAGTAGATGCATTTCTCGGGACGATTGAGAGAAGGGCTTGGAGAATCTAGATATATTTATAGTTTTATATACAAATGTGATGTGGCTTGAAAAAATAAGGAGGCCTCTCTAATGGCGGAAACTTATAGAAAAGCTAAAATTGAGAGTTACCATAGTTTAATTCAGATACTCCTTGACCAGACGTGCGAAAATTTTACGAAGCAAATAAATATTGGTAGAAGAGACTATTTAAATGGTCAAGCAGATGCATATAGGTTTGTCCTTAAAATTCTTGAAAAGGAATTTGAGTTATCTGCTAAAGATGCATCCTTAAAGTGAACTGAATTTTCCTACAGTAGAAGTTAAGGGGAAATATATAAGATAGTGACTGGTTTACCATTTATGGTAAACCTTATTTTTTTATCACCTAAAAATTTGTATAAAATTGTATACTTAAAAGAAAAAGGCGGAATAAGGGTAAAGTCGAGCAATTATGATATTGTTCTAGCAATTACCAATATAACTGCTGCAATGAAGCTAGTACTATAGTAGTAGCTAAAGAAAAGATGAACGGTATTAAAATGGGAGGAACTTAAATGCCATCAACCTTATCCTGGACAAAATATTCACCTTTAGAGGATGAAACAACGATCCTTGACCCGTTGGCCTTTGATTATTTTGCTCAATTGCTGGGAAATGTGGTGCTGCCAAGCTTTACAACCCGTACATCAAGGGCCAGATATTACAGTATGGTTTGCTACGGTATTTATATAAGCAATCAGTATCTGAAAAAGAAAGGAAAAACCTATTACGAGAAGGAGGTGCTAGAGGCGTTTAAGTTATATGAACGATTCTGGGCAAGGGCTGTGGTTGAGCGATATAATGGCAAATTACAAGAGAGAGACGGAAACGAGCGAGATTTTAGAGGAAAGCGCGGCGCTGTTAAGGCCTATTACGACAATCCTGATTCACTACATTATCATTTTCTGACCAGACAGCTTGAACTGGGCGGTCTCGGGGCTTATCGGACTAGCCTGGAAGACTTGGAATTGATTAAAGAGGATTTAAGTTTGACACATAAGGGGTTGAACCTTGCTCTTCAGTTTGTGAACAATTCTATTTATGACAAATTGGTCCTTCGCGCCATGAATGAAGAAAAGATGATTAAGAAAGAGGGCAAAGGCTCACTAGCTTCTTTTGGTTTCCATGCCTCGCTCGATGGATCAATTAATGAGGCATCGGCACCTTATTTTCTTCCCTACCATCAGGAGGAAATCTCCTTATTAAAGGAATACATTTTGGATCATCCGAAAAACAGAGCAGCGATTTCCTATATCTACAACCACCAACTGGCAGGGAATGCGATGAACATCGTCGAGCAAATTACGAAGCAGGCTCCAAAGACGGAAGAAGGTAAGAAAGTTGTCTACGAATTTAAGACCATTCTTGCCTTTGAAGAATTGGCCATTATCGTGAACCGGATTTGGTGTGCTTTGATTCGGACGGCTGAGGAGCATTTGGGAAGAGTAACGGTGGAAGAGGCTGTAAATGGCTGCAGGGAGTATCTTAAGCTATTGTCTGATGGACAATATATCCCTGATCTGCTAAGGCAAAAAGACTATCTGGCAATCGCGGGGAGTCTTCACGGATCTTCGTTTGCTGCATTTTTAGACCGGTTTACGAATCTTATGGAAGCTCAATATGGTAATTTTTTAATAGAACTATTAACCTACCATACGAGTGTCATGAAAAGACGGAACAGCGGTCCTTGGATGTTCCTCGATGGCAGCCAAATCATAGTGACAGCAGGCTATGATTATCCCAAAAAGACAGAGTCAGCCGAATTCCTTCATGGGTATAAAATTACCAATATCTTAACGCTAATTGAAGATACGGGGTGGACACCAAGTGATCAAGTATACTGATTTCTTTGAATTAATCCATACAGAGGATGAAGCGCCAATCGCGGCACTGTTCATGTCCTATGGCTTTGATGCAGAGTTGTTTGAAAAACATCTCCTGCCAAGCTTTCTGGGAATTATTGGGAATGCAGATGAAAATGAACTGAGATTCCGCAATCAGGTTGCCCTAAAACTACAAGAAGTCCCTGTTACTGTGCTTTCCGATGCAAAGCAGTATCACGGAGGGCGGACATTTTTATATGATCATCTGACGATTTCAGAGCATACCTTTCATCCGAAGTGTTATTTACTGCTCTATGAAACCTATTTAAGGGTTATCGTAGGTTCTTGTAATCTGACGAAAGCTGGAATATGCTATAATGCTGAGTCAATTTGGTATGAAGATATACAGGTGGACGAAGAAACCACAATCTCAGCGGATCTGCTTCGGATTTTAACATGGATGGGTAGACAATACAGCTTACAGAACAATCATTCGTTCAAGGAAATCAGGAAATTTTTGCAACAAATACCATCCTTAAATGAATATCCCAAACTAATAACTACGATAAATAATACAAGTGTTTTCAATACCTTTTTCGACGAATTAAAAGGCTTGAAGGAAGACTGCAAGGCCGTCTCCATCTTGTCGCCATTCTTTGAAAATGACAGGGACCGGGCAATGGAGAGGTCATTAATGATGGAGTTTGCTGATGAATTCAAAAAACTGTATCCAAAGGCAAAGATCAAAATCTACTTTCCGGGAGCAAGAAGTGACGAGGAAAAGCAGTATAAAGTCACGGCTCCAGTGAATATTTTTAGCGAATTATGCAGCAACTATAACAACACCGAGCTAAATATCATTCACCGGGAATGGGACCGAGAAGATGATGAGCCTATACCAAGGACGCTGCATGCCAAAATGATTATGGCTGAATTCAAAAGCGGCAAAAAGCTGATTCAAAGCGGTTCGGTTAACTTTACCAACAATGCCATGAGGTCAAGAATCGGCTCGTTACGAAATATTGAGATGGGGATCTTGGAATATGGCAAGATGAAGTTTGAATTTCCGCCGAGCACCCGAGTAAAGGTAGATGAACTATCCTATGAGGATAAGACAATCGAAGACAAAATCATGGCCATATTTGTCGAGAAAGCGGTCTACGAAAATGGCAAACTAATAATAAGCTTAAATGAAACGGCTGAGTCCTTCAAAATCAATTACCAGGACCAAATCATCTACGAAGCCATACAGCCACAAGAAACAATCATAATTGACCCATTTAAGCTGAAACGATCACAAGATCTGCAAATCATCTGTTTAGAGTACGACTTTTATGTACCGATTCAAATTAGTAATAAAGAAGAATTTGAATCGGAGGATGTGAAGCTTACTTTTGAGTTGAAGATGAAGGATATCATCGATTATTTAGCCGGAAAATATCGCAGTCTATCTGAAATTGAACGATTGAAGAAGGTTCAAATGGCTAATGGCAAAGAACCTGCCGGCGGGCTAGCCGTTTATTTCAGACATAACCTGCAGAGGTTTTACAAAGCAATGGCTTCACTAAAACAGGGACTGGAGATGCCCTTTTACTCAGAAATGGCGTTTCAGCACTATTTATCCAACCCGATTGGCTTGAAAAACTTACTTCATATGATCATCGAAGACTATCAAAACGGCGAGGCAGGAAACGAGGAAACATTTATGTTTTTGGTTGAAATCGAGAATGTCATCCAGCATTTGCATTATCAGGAGGATCGACTGGAACCGGAATATAGGAATCAAGTGCTCGAGAATTTGCTGACCAAGCCAGTTTCGATCCGGAAGGACATCTATAAGAAGTCCAAGAAACCAATTAGGAATCAGTTCGATGTGGTACTACAAGCGTTTGGATTGGAAGTGAAATAGATGATTGCCACACAAAAACAGGTCACAGAGCTAGTTGATTTTTCCGCGAGTATCGATATGAAAACGGCCGCTTTACAGGCAAAAACATGTTCACAAACCATCGATATGCTGCAGCGGGTGCCCGGCATCATCCTCGGAGATGATGTGGGCATGGGCAAGACGTATATTGCCTTTGGGGCGGCCACTTGGTTTCTGGCTCATTATCCGAACCAACCTGTGGTAATTATTACGCCAAGCTGGCTGTTGAATGATAAATGGCATAACGATATCCGAAATTTTATTGAAAAAAATCTGAAAACAGACAATCTGGAGCTTGAGGAATCGGACATCGCCAGAATCAGGCAGGGAGGCGAAACGTATATTAGCCAGATTGCCACTGCTGCGAAACAAGCAAAGGTCCTTCTAATCCCCATTAATGTGTTTTCTTCGATGGGCTGGAAGCATGAAAAGAGTTTCTTTCTGGCCTGCTGGTTCAAGCATCGACGCTTTTGGGGGACAACACGAGAACGAATCCTTGAGGCCCTGGGTGGCGACACCAGTGTTTTTGCACCGGAAGAATATGAAAACATGGGGATTACGTATCATGACATCCCCGCAGACTGGTACGAGGAATTGGACAGAATCTATTACGAAGAGGGGCTTTCCAATACCGGTGTAGCCTGCATCTGGTCGGCAATAAAGGATTTGCGGTACAAAGCCATTAATAAAGTCATGCCGGAGGCTTCCCTGCTTATTCTGGATGAAGCCCATAAAATGAAAAATGAGGGAACAGTGAAACGAACAGCCCTAAAGGCGGCTGTATATCAAAAATTCCGTAAAGGAATCTTTCTTACCGCGACTCCTTTTGAGTTGGGTGCGGGCGAGTTAGGGTCTGTCCTCGATATGTTCAAATCTGGCAACATTCCCGCTGACGAAATGGCCATGTTTGAAACTCTAATTGCGGACATGTTTAGTCAAATGAGAATCTATCAGCAAAACATGTGGAACTTTGAAACCTTTGTCCACGCAATGAGTCGAGACGAAGGACTCCAGCTCGAAAGTGCTATCGAGACGGGTGTGACCGAAAATCTCGTCTATGACGTACGTGAGACCTATGATGTCTACCAAAAGCTCCTAGAACAGAAACAACTGCTGGAACAAGTCATGAAGCAGCTGATGATTCGAAATGTGAAAAAGAAGGATGAATATCGCAGTGAAATCATTGGCTCCCTAACGAATGAAGATAAACTGGGCATCCCGTTATCGAATGAATCTTATATTCCGTTCGCATTCATGGAGAAAGCGATTTATGAGATACTTGCCAAGGGGGAAAGAACCTTTATCGCTAATGTCAAACAGTCATTTACTTCCTCGTTTGAAGCGGTGAAAAATGCTAGTATTAATACTCGTGGCTTGGAAGCATTGACAGTCTTAAGTAAGCTGGGTCTCGAAAAAATCGCCCATCCAAAACTGAGTGCGGTGGCCGATGAGGTGGTGCAGTCATTAATGGACGGGGAAAAGACGCTGCTGTTTTGCAACCGGATTGAGACCATCAACGAATTAAAGAGAAGTATGGAAAAACGGTTGGATCGTTCCTACAACCGGGATATTCACAAGCTATTTCCGGAAAACGGAATGAAGGGTTTTGAAAATTATTACAAACGTTTTTACAATAAACAGGATATATCCTGGTTCTTACTACAGGAAAGTTATATTCATTCCATCCTGCATCCCGTCCTTAAACTTTGCGGAAAGAATAGAAGGATTATCCCTTCAGCAAAGGATATTTCCGATGAGGTCAGTGACACCTATAAAAAATATAATGTCACCGTAAAAGCCAATTATATGTATATCAAACGAATTGTAGAACAAATTGTTTTCCGTAAAGCATTGGAAAGAGTGGAGGGTTGGAAACAAACGCTGGCAGACCATCCAGTGCTTCTGGAAACAGTGAATCATCTGCTCGACCCGAATTACATCCAATACGGTATGAATCTAAAGGAAGATGAGGATGAGGCCGAGCTGCCAGACAGTGAAGGCAGTGAACTGAGGCAAATCTCTACCAAACTCATCAGTGAAGTGATTGATTATAAGGGAATTTGGCATATCTATCATGATAATCTGAACAAGTTGCAGCCAGAGGAAAGAGATGAATTGGTGACGTCCATGATTCATTTCTTAAGGCGCGATAAGCGGTTCTTTATCAAACTGAGAAAGGTAAAAGAGGAGAACCCTGATAAGGATGACAGTGAGTTGATTCAACGGACGTTTGGCCACGGGAGCCTTCTGAATTGGAAGAGTGCCTATCAGCGGTTTCTTGACAAATACAGTTCCGAAACAGCGGCCAACCGAGAAGAAATGAGGCTCGGACTTGCTAATACCGATGTGGTGGCTGCGATTACCGGAGGTACCAGCCATGAATTAAGGGCAAAGATCAAGGCTGGTTTCAATACGCCGTTTTACCCACAAGTCTTAATTGCAACGGCAACCATGCAAGAGGGAATCGACTTGCACCACGAGTGCAAACGTATCTTCCATTATGACCTGGAATGGAACCCGGCATCAATGGAACAGCGTATCGGCAGAATAGACCGAATTGGCAGCCTGATTTCGAAGCTGCGCGAGCAAGATCAGGATGTGACCCTTGATGTCTATTATCCATACATTAAAAACACAATCGACGAAAGCATCTATACGACCGTGAAAGACCGGGAAAAGTGGTTTAATCTCATTCTCGGCGGCACGCCGCAGTGGGATACTTTTGAGATTGACCCAGATGTAACCAATATTAAACCATGGGTATTTCGGAATTTGCAGATTGATTTGAGTGTGAGAAATTAATATTTTTCATTATTAAAAATGAAAGAAATAATAAGAGGGGCAACTGCTTAAAATTTAATTGGTTAATTGAACGTAAGAAAATGGATGGGCAGGTTTTCTTCAATTTAAATAGGATTTCTTTTAAAAATAGCTCTGTTATTATTCATTGTTGATTTTCGTGTAGGTATGAGAATTCATAGGCGGAGAATTTCCGGCTAATGTATAAAAGGAAGCTTAAAAAGCAGATATAAGCGAAGAAATTCCGATTAACTGCTCTAAATAAGACAAAATCCAAAGATTTGAATCATATAAACAGAAAAACTTCCTTTATTTTTAAGAAAATATGGGTATTTCCCAATTTAAACGGAATTTTACCGTTTATTTTCAAACACTTTGAAATCAACATTCAGCTATAACAGAGCCAAAAAATAAAGTAGACAACTGACTTTTTTTGAATTCAAGGGTCAGTCCCCCGGTGTGTTAAAACTTTAGTGTGATGGGGGACTGACCCCATTTTTAGATTGGATCGAAGCCCATGCCATCAAATAAGTCATATCCCTCTGCCCGAATCTCCGACAATGTCTTGTTCTTTTCTTTTACAACCGCATAATCATATCCATTGACCTTACCGCTTGGTGCAAATTGTTTCGCCCAGGCATTTAAAGAAATGATTTTTCCATTAAATTCGACATTATTACCACTTTGAATCTTTCCGAGGGACTCGCTCTCCTTGTTTTTGAAGAAAATCTCATCGCCTTCCGACACAAGCCCCACTTCCAGCATATGGGTGAGTTTTGGGAAACTTTTTCGTGTCCAGCTGGATTGTCTTCGGGCTGTAGGCCGCTTGTTTTCGTTCGTCAATATTTCTGAAAAATAATCGTCATCGGATCCAAGCGGAAGCAGCTTCTTGATTTCAAGGAGGTAATCATCACCATTTTCCCCTTCAATCAATTGAGGTGCAATTTCAAAGCAAGAGATATCGAGTCCTTTTGTTAATAACCAGGCGGAGGCGGATAAGACACTCGGGTCAAAACTCGAGGCGACTAATATGATGCGTTGGTCGGCATTAAAGTTATCAAATGCTTCGTGATCATTTAAAAACCCAACGATGTTCTCAATGCCAACTTCAACGGCCTCTTCTTCCTTGACGTTTTCATAATGGACCAAATAATCGGCATACACTTTTTCCACAATTTCTTGGACGCTGGTGATTTTGGCAAAAGAGGCGGCATAGCGAATGGCTTGGGATTCGAAGTTATCTCTTCGAGTCCTCATATCATCTTCATCCCGTTTGATTTCAATCACGACCACGTTCCCATTACTATCGATGCCGACCAAGTCCGTCCGCTTATTCGCATTATTGCGAACCTGTTTACCGATAATCTTGAGTTCGTAATCTTCTTCTTGGGTTAATACTTCAATATTTTCCTGAAGAAACTCTTCTAAGGCGCTTTCAACAAGTCCCAGACTCTTATATGTAATTTTTGATATCTCGTGGGTGTTTTTCTTCAGTTTCTTTTTGTTGGGCGTACTTCCGTCAATTTGAACCTTGACCAACATGATAACTCCTCCAATTTCCATTCATCTTATTAATTATACCTCTTTTCAATTAACAAAAGTCATCTGCGGGGAACCGAATCTTGAGATAGGGTTCTTTGGGATTCAAACTGATCGTTTCAGTTTGACAGTTTACTATAACGTTAATCAATAAGAATGTATTGATGCCGATTGAACATTTGTTTTTGTTTATGATCCTTAAGAAAGCAAGAAAGAAATATTTGCTTGTGCTGGGGGACCCCATTTTTAGGCCATTGATAGGATATATAATGAGCCGTGTTTGTCTTAACATGACCCCAACATGAACCCAGTCTGCATCATAGGTGGAATCATCCCGAACCAAGCAATACCAGAGAATAACACATAGATTACTTCAGAGAATACAACAGAGAAAAATATATATTTGTCCCGCAAATACGAACCCGTAATAAAACCCGCGTATCCGCAAGTAAAAACATCCTATCCACAATTAAAAATTAAAACTCACAAAAAAATTATTAAACTACCCTGTCCTTTTTAAGTTCTAATCGATATATAGAAGGTGAAGCGGTTGAGCCGATGCATGGGTCAGCCCTTCAACCACGACGAACCAGTCCATTGGCGATTGAAAAAGAGGAGGGGAATAGGGTGAGTAAATTATTGATCAACGAAAACCCGGTGATGATTATCCCATCACTGGCAGTCAAAATTGGCTTGAACGAAGCCGTCATCCTGCAGCAAATCCATTATTGGGTTCATGGCAGCAGACATGTCATTGAAGGTCGGAAGTGGATATTCAACACGTATAAAGATTGGCAGGAACAGCTTCCGTTCTGGTCTGAAAGCACGATTAAACGGACCATTCACTCGCTGGAAAAACAAGGAATGCTGCTATCCGGGAACTGGAACCGGTCGAAAATGGATAAGTCCAAGTGGTATACCATCGATTACCAAAGGCTGGAGGAACTGACAGAAGGCGAGCCAATGAACCCTACTGAGGAACCTCAACCGGCCGATCATGAGACCACCGCAACAGGAACAGATCCAAACCACATGCAGGTCGACTTATATGAGTTGTTGGATGACAACGTAGAAGAATTAATGCCACAGCAAGCAACGCCAACACCAGCAACAGAGAAAATACCGGTTACTGAAGTCATCCACTATCTGAATGAAAAAACAAATGCAGCCTACAAACCAAGCAGTCCGAAAACAAAGGAACTGATTTCAGCAAGGGCTAGAGAAGGGTTTACCCTGGAGGATTTTAAAGCAGTGATCGATTTAAAAGCGGCGGAATGGCTGGAGGACCCGGTCATGTGCAAATATCTCCGGCCGGAAACATTATTTGGGTCGAAATTTGAGGCCTATCGCAACCAAAAGTCATGGAAAAAAGAGCTAACCGAGGAGGATTTTGATTTAGATGAATAAACGGGAAACGTTCGCCCTATTGAAAATGATTTTAGTGTTTTATGAACAGTTTAGCTTGGATCAAGAGAAAGTGAACCTTTGGCACGACGCGATAAAGGACCTTACGTTTGTCGACATGAAGGAGAATCTGTTAAAGTACGTGCGGCAATCGCCTTTTCCACCCAAAGTGTCCGAGCTTTACATAAAGTCCAGTGTTCCTGGAATTGTTCCGAATCCCGATGAAACTATGGTCATCCTTACCCGTCATTATGTGCCTGCAAATAGCGATGTCATGCAAAAAGAACTGGCCAATATCAGAAAGCTATTGGTCATCGAAAGGGAGTAGCAGGATGAGACCATTTGAACCTTGTAATCAAGAAGCGGAAGAAGCATTTGTTGGGTCCTTTTTCCTCGACAGTGAATTAGTAAAAGAGTGTGCTATTCTCCCGGAACAGCTATACTTTCCAGAGATTCGACTACTCTATACAAGCATTCGCAGCCTAGTTGTAAAAGGAATGCCGGTAGATTTGGTGACAATACTGAATGAACTCGGGATCGAGGGCATTCAAAATGCGGGTGGAATGACCTACATCGCCCAATTGACAGGTAGTGTGCCAAATATTGCCAATTTTCATACCTATGAAAAACTGGTCAAGGAGTACGACAAAAAATGAAAGCTGATCGCAGCAGGCAAAAAAATAATGGTCCAGGCCGCCAGTGAGGATAGTGACACAACAGTAAGGGACGGAATCGATGAACTGATTAGTATTGAAGAAGATCAGACGGACGATGACACGGGTAAGATCACCACATCATTGGTGGAGTTATTTGTAGAGTGCGAGCAGGATCAGGGCGAAATGGCAGGAATCCCCTCCGGTTTTCATGATTTGGACAGGCTGACCGGTGGATTTCAAGCGTCCGATTTGGTGATTATCGGGGCCCGGCCAAGTATGGGGAAGACGGCCTTTAATAATTATACTTCTTAAATTTTATTAATAATTGAAGTGTAAACAGTAGAATAATAATTAGTACAAAATCCGCAAGGTCGTCATTCATAGCCTGTTTTGTTGATGTATTAGTATGCTTTAATCTCCCTGCGAATTCTTTTGTTAATTCTTTAGCCATTTGTGCTACTTGTAAACTTTGTTCATAATTCAATTTAGTCAAATTTAAAAAAATCGAGGAATTTTAATTAAATTAACAGGAAGTCGTGCTGATAGTAGTCCTTTGTTCCAAGACTTTAAAAACTTCTTGCTGAATTCCTTTGACGAGAGATTTATTAACAGGGATTACTATGAAAAGATTTTTACCATCACAAGAGAATTAAGAAATAAAGCTGCACACCCGAACGTAATTGAACCCAATGTCGCTCTAAAAGGTCGTGAAACGATAAAAAATCTTTTGAAGGTGCTATTGGATTTGTATAAGCAATAAGTTCACAAAGGTTACTATTAAAGCTCTCTACTTAGAGGGCTTTTTTCTATGGTAATAGCCTTCATTTGTGACTGAGTTTTTAAAAAGGGTTCTTCATAAACCGTGAAACACAGAATACAGCAACATTTAATGTATCAGATATACCTAATCTGGCTAGTGCTAGCAGTAAAGACAACCTTGTGAACTTTTTAAGGGTGATATGAGAAAAATCCTCATCACTACAATTTTTAAATTTTAAGAAGTTGATGGTGTGCTGGACCAGCGAGAAAATATTATTTTAATGGTGTATAGGCCCATAGAACGCAAGAGGGCGATCTTCGTGAAAAAATGCGTAGCTCTACCATATGCATTTTTCTTTGGATTAACTGGTACACCTATTAATAGAATTGATAAAAATGCATTTTGCAGCTTTGAGGAGTAGTAAGTGTAAACTGCTATTCGGCTAATGTAGTTCGGTGCCCCACCCCCTACTTACATAAAGTAATTGCTTATATAATCATAGTGGTTATGCTAAGGTTGAATTGCGATATTAAATTTGACGGAGTGTTACACGTTTTTATTGAGAAGAAAAACATCAATATGGCACGGCGAAAACACTGGGTTTAGGGGGGAGTGTAAGGAAAATTTGTGTTTGTTTGGTGTTTAAATTTATAATACGATATGCAACTATATTAAACGAAACGGCTCTACATCAAGGATTGTCGGGGTTTAGCATAGTTGCCTTTTTTCTGTGAAAATAAAAAACCCCCGAGTCTCCTGTATACTATTGATCAAGGTAGGAAATCCTGTAAATAACCTAAAAGAGCCAAAAAGAAAGCAGAGGTACCTGTGGGAGGGTAACTTTGTATAAATCTATTTGGTTTTGGTTATACTAACTAATTTGCATTTCTTTAAACGGCTCCTTGTTTAAAAGCATGGAGTAAATAATTCGAAGCATTCGATGTGCTATGGCAACGAGTGCTTTTTTCTTTCCTCTTCTTGCTGCTATCGACCAATATTTTGCTGCTAACCAACGATTTCGACATCTTGAAACTGCCCAAGCTGCTTCACACATTGCTGACTTTATATGAGGATTTCCTTTGGTGGTCTTTGTACTTTTTCTTTTTCCAGCACTTTCATTATTACCTGGTGATACACCTGCCCAGGAAGCTAAATGTTGTGAAGTAGGAAATTGCCCCATATCGACCCCGATTTCTGCAATGATAATTGCTGCCGTATCCTTTTTAATCCCAGGAATAGTAAGAAGTAATTCCATTTCTTCCTTATAGTTAATTAATAAACCATCTATTCGGTCCTCTATTTCTGAAATGAGCGATTCCAAATATATAATATGTTGCCATGACTGCCTGATAAGAAAGATTTGGTGTTCATTTAAAGTGCCAAAAAGAGAATCGGTAATTTTCTGCTTCTTTCCTGCCATTTTCCCGTGGATACTATTTTCAACATCAGATTCATCCACATATCCTTGTTCAATCAATTTTTTTAGAAGTTTCCTCCCTGATACACCAAAAACATCGGAAATAACTGAACTGAGCTTAACATTCGAACATTCCAATACCTTTTGAATACGATTCTTCTCAGATGTTAAATGACCTATCCACTTCTTACGAAGTCGTGTTAAATCACGAAGTTCACGAATATCAACAGGTGGAACAAAGCTTTTTTCGATTAGCCCATGTCGTAATAATTTTGCAATCCACTCTGCATCTGAAACATCGGTTTTCCGACCAGGCACATTTTTAATTCGTTGTGCATTAGCGAGTGTAATATCAAAGTAATCTTCCAAGATATTAAATACAGGTTTCCAATAAACGCCTGTACTTTCCATCGCGATATGAGTTACCCCATGCTCTTCAAGCCACTTTAATAAACGATAAAGATCTTTTGTGAGAGTAGGGAAAGTTTCCGTTACTTTAAATAAGTCGTCCTCTCTACTCCCGGAAATTAAACAAGCTACGATCGTCTCCGCATGGACGTCTAAACCAGCACATCGTTCAATAAATACCTCCATAAAAATACTCCTGTCTATTAAGATCACAAACAGTGAGTGAATTTGAAAATAAGCATTTTTCTGTCCGTAGTCATCCTTCCGTAAGGAAGGAGCTAACAAAGGGTTGAACACCAAATTCACTCAAACAGTTTTTATTACAGGGTCTATGCCACCATAAAAAGCCACATCCTTAAATACTGTTTGTGTCACTAACATTATGGATAAGAGAAATTAATTTTCATGCCAGGGTTGGGAGTGAAAGCTCATGAATGTTTTTATTATAAAAATAAATCATTAAAACGAAGGACTATTCACGAAAACGTGATATAATTTTAATTAAAATAGACACTATAGGGGGTTGCCATAGATGGCAGTGCGCTATAATAAGCTGTTTAAGCTATTAATAGATAAGAAGATATCTAATGCTGATCTTGCTGAAAGATCAGGATTTAGTGCAAATATTATCACACGCCTTAAAAGGGATAGTTATGTTTCCCTTGAAAGCATCGAGAAAATATGTGGTGTTCTTGATTGCGGTGTGGATGACATCTTGGAATTTATACCAGAAGACGGAGGAAAAGAGAATGATTGATACAAAGAAAGAACAAGAGCGTGATGAGCTTCATCGTGCCATATGGGCGATTGCAGATGAATTAAGAGGAGCAGTAGACGGCTGGGACTTTAAAAACTATGTTCTTGGCACAATGTTTTACAGATATATTTCAGAAAACCTGTGCAACTATATTAACAGCGGTGAAATTGAAGCTGGAAACATAGATTTTGATTTTGCAAAAATGTCTGATGAAGAGGCTGAAGAGGCAAGAGAAAGTTTGGTGGAAGAAAAGGGATTCTTTATACTGCCCAGCGAGTTATTCTGCAATGTCAGGGCAAAGGCTGCAACTGATGAAAATCTGAACGAAACACTGGAAAGGGTATTCCGCCATATTGAGGAATCTGCCAAGGGTAGTGAAGCCGAGAACGATTTTGCAGGCTTGTTTGATGATTTCGATGTAAACAGCAATAAACTTGGTTCTACGGTTGCCAAAAGAAATGAAAAACTGGTGAAGTTAATAAATGGTGTTGGGGAAATGAATCTTGGTGAAGTCAAAGACCATTCCATTGACGCTTTTGGTGATGCCTACGAATATCTTATGACTATGTATGCCTCTAATGCAGGAAAGTCCGGCGGTGAGTTCTTCACTCCTGCTGATGTTTCAGAACTGTTGACACGCCTTGGCACTGTTGGAAAGACAGAAATCAATAAAGTGTATGATCCTGCCTGTGGTTCTGGTTCACTACTTCTAAAGGCTGAAAAAATTCTTGGAAAAGATGCTATTCGCAACGGTTTTTATGGACAGGAAATCAATATCACCACCTACAACCTTTGCCGCATCAATATGTTTTTGCATGACATTGGTTTTGACAAATTTAATGTTGCTTGTGAGGATACTCTAACAGCACCACAGCACTGGGATGATGAGCCATTTGAATTGATTGTTTCTAATCCGCCTTACTCTATCAAGTGGGCAGGTGATGAAAACCCATTGCTCATCAATGACCCACGTTTTGCTCCTGCGGGAGTGCTTGCACCAAAGAGCAAAGCTGACCTTGCTTTTATTATGCACAGCCTTTCATGGCTTGCATCTAATGGAACAGCTGCAATTGTATGCTTTCCGGGTATCATGTACCGAGGAGGAGCAGAGAAAAAAATTCGTAAATATTTAGTAGATAACAACTATGTGGATTGTATTATTCAGCTTCCTAGTAACCTATTCTTTGGCACAAGCATTGCAACTTGTATTATGGTGATGAAGAAAAGCAAGAATGACAACAAGACGCTATTTATCGATGCTTCTACTGAGTGCATCAAGGTAACCAATAACAATAAGCTGACACCTAAGAATATTGAACGCATAGTAGACATTTTTGCAAACCGTGAAGAAGTAAAGCATTTCTCACATCTGGCAAGCTATGAAGAAATCGCAGAAAATGATTATAACCTTTCTGTTTCTACCTATGTAGAGGTAGAGGACACCCGTGAAAAGGTGGATATAGTGAAGCTAAATGCAGAAATTGAAGAAATCGTTAAACGCGAGGATGAACTGCGTGAAGCCATTCGTAACATCATCGAAGAAATTGAGGTGGGCAAATGAGTAAGTTGGAGGAATTGATTGCAGAACTTTGCCCGGATGGGGTTGAGTATAAAAGTTTTAACGCAGTGTGTAATTACATTAGAGGAATTACTTATAATAAAAGTAAAGAGGCAGAAGCGGATGAACCCGATGCATGGAAAGTCTTAAGAGCAAATAATATAACTGTATCAGCAAATGCTTTGAATTTTGATGAGATTAAATTTATTTCCAAAGAAGTAAGAGTTAAAACAGAACAAATGTTAAAAAAAGGTGATATATTGATTTGTGCTGGTAGTGGAAGTAGAGAACATATAGGAAAAGTTGCTTACATTACTGAAGACATAGATTTTACATTTGGGGGATTTATGGCAGTAATACGATGCTGTAAAAGTCTTAATAGTCGTTATCTGTTTCATATCTTAACAAGTACAATGTTCTATAACTATTTAAGTATGGCATTAAATACAACAACAATAAACAATTTAAGTAATTCTGTGATTAGCAATTTCCAAATCCCCATCCCCCCTCTCGAAGTCCAACGTGAAATTGTCCGTATTCTGGATAAATTCACGAAGCTAACATCGGAGCTAACATCGGAGCTAACATCGGAGCTTACAGCGAGAAAGAAACAGTATGAATATTATCTAGATGAGTTTTATGGGCATAATTATGAAGGCATGCTAAAGATGGCAAATAATCAATCTGTTAAAATATTACCATTATCTGAAGTCGGGACTTTGACACGAGGAAAGAGATTTGTAAAAGCGGACTCGGAAGGTTTAATGTCTGGTGTTCCATGTTTACATTATGGTGAACTTTACACTTATTATGGCGTTTCTGCTGAAAAACCAAAATCATTTGTTAAGTCAGAATTGGCAACTAAGCTTAGATTTGCAACAAAAGGTGATGTTGTAATAGTAGGTGCTGGTGAGAACAATATTGATATTGGTGTAGGTGTTGCGTGGTTTGGTGATGAAGATATAGCTGTACATGATGCGTGCTATACATTCACACATAATCAAAATCCAAAATATATTTCATACTATTTGAGAACAAATATTTACCATAATCAGATTAAGAAATATGTATCTGAAGGTAAAATTTGCTCTATATCAGCAAGCGGTCTGGGAAAAGCACTAATCCCAATCCCTTCAATAGAGGAACAGAATAGAATTGTTTCTATACTAGAGAGATTTGATAACCTATTAAATGACATTTCAAATGGACTTCCTGCAGAAATCGTGGCAAGAAAAAAGCAATATGAATACTATCGTGACAAATTATTGACATTCAAAGAAATCTCTTAGGAAAGGGGGGCAGATACTATGTCATATTTTAATATCGTTGCAGCCACAAGTGAAAACACAGTAGTCACAGAATATGAGCCTGTGAAGGCACGTTCAGACAGCTACCAGAACGAGGCGCTACTTGAAAAGGAATTTATTCGCTTGCTTTGTGAGCAGGGGTATGAATATTTGCAAATCCATACAGAAAAAGATTTGATCGCAAATCTCCGTAACAAATTGGAAAAGCTGAACCACTATCAGTTCTCTAATACGGAGTGGGATCAGTTTTTTAAGAGTGCTGTGGCTAATCCCAATGAGCATATTGTGGAGAAAACACGCAAGATACAAGAAGACTTTGTTCAGGTGCTAAAGCGGGATGATGGCACTTCCAAGAACATCGCCCTTATCGATAAAAAGAACATACACAACAACTATCTGCAAGTCATCAACCAGTATGTCATAGGCAAAGCAGACGGTGCGAAGTATGACAACCGCTATGATGTGACGGTGCTTGTGAATGGTCTGCCCCTGGTGCATATTGAACTCAAACGTAGAGGAGTTGCAATTAGGGAGGCTTTCAATCAGATTAACCGTTACCAACGTGATTCCTTTTGGGCAGGCTGTGGTCTGTTTGAATATGTGCAGATGTTCGTTATCTCCAATGGTACAAACACCAAGTATTATTCTAACAGTACTCGTTTCAATGCTATTAAGGATGCTAATTCCGGCAAGACGAAGAAGGGAAAAACGAGCAATAGCTTTGAGTTCACGAGCTTTTGGGCAGATGCCAATAATCGTGTGATTCCAGACCTTATTGACTTTACTAAGACCTTTTTTGCCAAGCATACCCTCTTAAATATTCTGACCAAGTACTGCATTTTTACATCAGAAAATATGCTGATGGTTATGCGACCATATCAGATTACTGCTACTGAGAGAATCTTAAACAGAATAGAAATAGCCAACAATTATAAGAAATATGGCAGTATTGCAGGAGGAGGATATATCTGGCATACCACTGGTTCTGGTAAAACCTTGACATCCTTTAAGACTGCAAGACTAGCTTCTCAGCTTCCTTATGTTGATAAAGTAATGTTTGTAGTAGACCGTAAGGATTTAGACTATCAGACAATGAAGGAGTATGACCGATTTGAGAAAGGTGCTGCCAATAGCAATACTTCTACATCTATTTTGAAGAAGCAGTTAGAAGACCCTAATGCCCATATCATTATTACTACCATTCAGAAACTTGCAACTTTTATCAAAAAATATGCGGGACATCAAGTGTTTGGCAAGCACGTAGTCATTATCTTTGATGAATGCCACCGTAGTCAGTTCGGAGATATGCATAAGGCAATCGTAAGGAACTTTAAGAAATATCATTTATTTGGATTTACCGGGACACCTATTTTCCCTGCTAATTCCAGTTCTACAAGAAAGAATATGGAGTACCTTACAACAGGGCAGACATTTGGTGACCAGCTTCACACCTACACCATTGTAGATGCCATTAATGATAAGAATGTCCTGCCGTTCCGTGTGGACTACATCAAGACGATGGGTACAAATGAAGAAATCAGCGATGAAATGGTGTGGGACATCAACCGTGAAAAAGCAATGATGGCACCACAGCGTATTGCTCTTGTAACCAAATATATTCTAGAGCATTTTGACCAGAAAACTTACCGTGGGGATAAGACATACATATTCAATTCCCTCACGAATATTGCAGAAGTTGCCTCTGCACAAAGAGGTGCAGTGGAGGAAATCAAGCAGAAACAGCGGGTCAGTGGGTTTAATTCCATTTTTGCTGTAGCATCTGTGCCAATGGCGAAGCTGTATTATGAAGAGTTCCAAAAACAGATGAAAGCTGACCCATCACGAAAACTGCGTGTGGCTACTATTTTCAGTTATGGAGCAAATGAAGAAGAAACGGATGGCATCTTAGACGAGGAAAATTCAGAGGACACATCTGCTCTTGACCAGAACTCTCGTGATTTCCTTGAGGTAGCAATCAAAAACTACAATGAAATGTTCCATACCAATTATGATACATCCAGTGACAAATTCCAGAATTACTACAAGGATGTTTCCCTGCGTATGAAAAACAAGGAACTGGATTTGTTGATTGTAGTGAATATGTTTCTCACAGGTTTTGATGCCACCACACTAAATACCTTATGGGTAGACAAGAATCTGAAAATGCACGGATTGATTCAAGCATTTTCTAGAACAAACCGAATTCTAAATTCCATCAAGACCTTTGGAAATATCGTATGCTTCAGAAACTTGCAAAAGCGTGTGGACAGTGCCATATCCCTTTTTGGTGATAAGAATGCAGGCGGAATTGTTCTGATGAAGAGTTTTAAGGATTATTATTATGGCTATGAATCCGTAGATGGAAAACCTATGCCGGGATATATGGATATGATGGGGGAACTGACCGGGAAGTTCCCACTTACTGATCCACAGATTATTGGAGAGCAGAATCAGAAAGATTTTATTGCACTGTTTGGGGCAATCCTTCGTATGAGAAATCTCCTTTCCTCCTTTGATGAATTCAAAGATAACGAATTGATTACTGAAAGGGATTTGCAGGATTACCTAGGCAGGTATCAGGATTTGCGTGATGAATGGAAACGCAAGCGTGAGGCAGGAGAAAGTACAGATATTATCGATGATATTGTGTTTGAAGTAGAGCTGATTAAACAGATAGAAATTAATATTGATTATATTCTGATGCTTGTGAAAAAGTATCACGATACCCATTGTGAAGATAAGGAAGTGCTCATTACTATTAAGAAGGCAATTGATGCCAGTCCTGAACTTCGCAGCAAGAAACAGCTGATAGAATCCTTTATCGCAGGAGTCAACGATGCGGATGATGTTATGAGTGAATGGCACGATTATGTTGTGAAACAGCGTGAAGAAGAACTCAAAACAATCATCACGGAAGAAAAGTTAAAACCAGAGGATACTCGGAAATACCTTGAAAATGCGTTTCGTGATGGTGAAATTAAGACCGCAGGAACCGATATTGATAAGCTAATGCCTCCTGTTTCTCGATTTGGTGGTGGCGGCAGAGCTAAGAAAAAGCAGGGTGTCATTGATAAGCTAAAGGAATTCTTTGAGAAGTACTTCGGCATTGGTGGTTCAAGTTCGTTTACGGAGAAAAAACATGACTCTGTGACGGATAACATTGATACACAGAGCAATCTGTCGAAGGTGGCTGAACCACCAAATTCGTATGGCTCAAGTGACAATTGATACTGATTGTAGGGGTGCCAGGGATAAAAGAAGTGTTGATATTTTAGGTAGAACGTATGAATATTCTATTGGCTCTTTAGCTTTATCGGAAGGGAACAGAGGTGGAGAATTTTTCATTCAGTATTGTTCAATTATTAGTGGCCATGCTTGAGCCGATTAGTGGAAAAGTCTTTGAAATAATCACGTCGAGATTGATACAATTTAACGATTACCTTTTTCAGCGGTCAAGGGGGGTGCAAAACCGTCAGGGGTGTGCATACCGAAAACCGCTGGAAACGCAAAAGTCCCACGAGAGCGATTGAAACCGCTACCGTGGGATTTTCGTTCGCCTGTTGATCTTACCCTTGCTCTAATCTTGTATATTTTCCATGCAAACGTCGCTCAGAATCAGTCATGGAGTTTTCATTATCAATTAATCCGTCAAGTTCTTCCTCTGATAATCTGATGCCTTCTAACCCTGCAAAATATGAGCATGGGTCGAAATCTCCAACAAAAGATTCACAATAAGATAGTTCTTCCGCTAAATTATTGCCTAACGAATCATGTGAAAAATGTTTACCAATGACTCGTAAAATCGCTACAACCATTTCTTGACGGAACACTATACGCTCCCCCGGTGGAAGCGTTTGGAATAGCTCCATTGTGATATCGTTCATGGTAAGAATATTCTCAAAATATGTTTTATAACCTATATCGCTTTTGGCTTTTAAGAGGTACGGATATTTTTCTGGTTTTATGAAAGAACGAGTAAGAGCGAGTAAATACTCATTTTCAATTCTGTCAGCTTTTTCATCATATGCACCTGACAGATAGTCTGGATGAACATCAAGATATTTCGCAATTCTATCCAGTAAATCCGGCGGCATTTCCCCATCATCTAAACATCGACGTATTGTTTTTTCTGTACGTTCGATTTCCTCATAGGCTTCGCCGAGTTTCCTAATACTACAGTTTCTATGTTTTAGCACTTCAATAAAACGCTCTTTGTTAACGGGTACTTTCCGAGCCGTTTTGTTCCCCATTACCTTCTCCTCCCGATTTGCGGACATTTTTTCCAAAAATACCGCAGTCTGT
Source organism: Neobacillus sp. PVCKKU3 (assembly GCF_058323225.1). Classification (NCBI taxonomy): domain Bacteria; kingdom Bacillati; phylum Bacillota; class Bacilli; order Caryophanales; family Bacillaceae; genus Neobacillus; species Neobacillus sp. PVCKKU3. The sequence continues at coordinate 67,610 of NZ_JBLVQN010000009.1, read as the reverse complement.
CTTATTGATGGTGCGGACATTAATGTCTATAATGATTATAGCGAATGCGGACATAAACATCCACTATAAAATTATCAAAGGAGCGGAAAACTATGGCATGGAATTACGCAGAACTATCTAAAATGGCAAAGGATAGCGGTGGTCCCGAAAAACTTGTCGAACTACTGGTTAAGTCCGGAGAAAAAAAGATTCTTCCTTGGGTTGGTGTTGCTTTTGCCGGAGGCATTGCCCTTACAGTCGGTGTGCGAAAAATAATTGACTCCTTGGCTCAGAAAAAAGCCATCTCAACCTCCGAAGTTGAATCAGCCAAAAAGAAACTTATACAAAGCATAAAGAATTACGATGCTACCCAAGCAGCTACTGAAAATGAGGTAATGCAAGAATCCGATGGCGAAACCGATTAAGGCTAATTTAAGAGGGAAGGTATCCACTTGGGATTATTAGATATTTCAAAAAGGAAAAGTTGGGAAGAAGAAAACGCATATACTGGTGAGACTCCACCTTGTCCACAATGCGGAGAACCTCTAACTAAGAAAAACGTTTTTAGTGACATGTACTGCTCAAATTGTAGATATGGTTTAGATGATGACCACTATTTAGACGACAGCGAATCTTTAAGCGTTTATGATGCCGCTCAAATCTGGGCTTCAAATGGAAAAGATGAAGATTACACTTTCGGCTACTCTGAAGAAGAGTTGGAAGATGCTCTCTAAAAAGTATAATCTACAAACCGCAAAACGGATGCAGACAAAGCATTTTTCACTATTTGATTAAGCCATTATCTCTTTGCCGGTCTTGAAAGTGAACCGTACATCGGGGTTGCGCTGTAGACTGTGGCGAAGTCCACGAGGGTAACCCAGAGCCGTTCGTCAAATTCGGTTATCAAGCCGTCCTGTCTACCTGCGACAGGGGGTCTGACCCTTTTTACCTGAATTTGACTATCTGTGGCTAACAAAAGTTTATGAGTCGTTAAGACCTACAGATGGTAGAGGGGCACTCATTTGGGCTGCTCTTGGACCAAAAACAATTGAATTGGTCCAAGAAAATGTAAGTGTTTATGAGGTTCACGATGATTTGGACATTTTGCGTCTTGACGTAGATATTATTGATGATTATCTTGAAGGACGAAAAGATCCAAATAAAGCTGCGAAAAAAATTGAAATAAATCTTGTTGTACGAATACAGAACATGATAAAGACCCTAAATTCATAAAATTAGGGGAAAGACTCGAAGAATTAAGAGGAAGGCATGAACAAGACCTGATTACAAGTGTTGTGTTCTTAAAAAGACTTCTTGAACTTGCTAAGGATGCGGCTGAAGCTGAAAGGGAAACAGTGCCTGAGGAAGAAATTGATAAAGGTAAAGCAGCTCTTACAGAACTATTTAATAGCGTGAGAAATAAGAATACTCCTATCATCGTTGAACGAATTGTAAATGATATCGACAATATAGTGAAAATAGTTCGCTTCCCAGACTGGCAAATTACAACAACCGGTAAGCAAGAAGTTAAAAAGGCATTGCGAAGTGTGATATGGGTAAAATAGAAGATTAAAGATAAAGAGTTGTTTGATAAAGCATATAGTTATGTTGAGATGTACTATTAAATACTTATTAAGATAATTGGGATCCGGCGGCCATTTATTTGGCGCCGGTTTTCAATTTTTAGAAAAACTTTGCTAAATAATCCAAAATAAAAATATAATCGACAATATTACAAAAGTATTGGTAAAATTATACTAATATTAGGTTTAGGAGATTTTAAGGTGATAAATATAAACAATATTATTCAACTAATTGAAAACGGACATGAATGTGAGTATTTGGATTTTAAAGCAAAGCATTATCATTCTAAAGGTACACCAGATTTACTAAAAGATATCATGGCAATGGCAAATGCCGAACATCAAGGAAGTAGATTTATTATCATGGGAGTTAAAGATAATCCTAGAGAAGGGAGAAGAATTGATGGGATAAGCAAAAATGACCAAGTGGATTCTTCTACATATCAGGAATTCATCCTTAATAATATTGAACCTGACATTAATTTAAATGTGAACTATTTTAACTACCAAGATAAAATTATTGGGGTTATTGAAATTCAAAATTCACCAGACAGACCATATATGATCAAAAAAAACGGTCTTTTTAATGAAGGATACTGTATTGTAAGGAAAGGCTCACAACAATCAGTGGCCAAAAGAAGTGATTTTGACCGATTTTATTTAGCTGGTAATAGATTAGAAATAAGATTATTAGATCATTGCTTTTATGCAACTAATGATCGCGAAGGTGTGGGAACCTTACATGTTTCTTTTAGAAACTTGTCCAACAATCCAATTACTCTCCTTAAGGGAGCCTTATTTATTAAAAAGGAAGGTAATATTATCTCACAGCACATAATGTATGGTTTAGATAAGGTTATAGGTGCAGATTTTACTCTAGAGATACCTCCTAAAAGGGAAATTAATGGTCATTTGTGTTTAGGATTCACTTCTACTGATTGTTTAAGACTTGGTATAGATGAATATGGTATAGCCGATGAAAAATTCTTGTTTGAATTGATTGCATTTGATACTACTGACAATAAATATATTGCTGTTTGTGAGGGAGCAAGTGTCATAGCGAAGGGTGCCTTTTTATGGAAAGTAAAGCAAAAGTCTAAAAATGCCAAAAGAAATTTATTGAAGGAGTGGAAACCTAAATAAAGGGGAAGGGAAAAATCAAATAGATAATAATTATATTCTTACTGAGAAAGCAAAGGAAAAGATCAAAAGAAATGATCAATGGTAATAGGGTGTTTTACTACAAGAAATTGTCGTTTTCAAAGTAAAACAAACAAAAGTATTTTCCAGGGATTTTTCCTGGGCGTTTAATTTGTCTCATATAAACCCGGAGGATAAAAATGACGAGATTTATTCAAAGATTTGAAAACCACGCTCTTCACAAAAATTTAGAAAACATTATTAATGTAATTGATGAGCTACAAAATATTGAAAATATCAAATCCGATGCTGTTATTGAATTGGACCGAATCAAGCAATTGAGCATGCTATTAAGGGGTGCAATAGAAAATTGTGATCCTAATCTTGTGTACATAGGACATCTTGATACAATTCAAAATAATTGTCTTAACAATGTGCTATCTTACTTGAACAGTTATAAAAATGATCGAAATGTAGGATATTTACAAAATGCAAACAATCAATTTGATAACTACCTTCCCACAATTGCTAGTTTAATAATACCAAACTTTCCTTTTGAAGCGGAGGGTATCAGGGATTCTATTGTATCTATTCGCAGGTCAACAGCACAGCATATGCGCCATGCAGAAGAAGACTTAAAAAAAGTGCTGGAGGCTAAAAATGAAATTGACCAAGGATTTAATCAAGTAGCAACAACTATTGAGGCTCAAAAAAGCCGACTAGATTCAGCTATTGCTGAATTTCAACAGCAGTTTTCACAAGCTGAAGAGTCTAGAAGAGAAAGATTTTCTAGTGCCGAAGAAGAAAGGAAAAGGACGTATGATAAGCGTGAGGCTGATTGGATTGAAAAGTTTAATTCTTTAGCTGTAGATACAGAAAAAGCATATGACCAATTTTTAGCAGATTCAAACCAAAAGGAAAAGGATTTACAAGATAATTTTTCTACAAGTGCTTCGGAAATACTTGATAAACTTGAAGAATATAAAAACAAGGCAGCAAAGACATTAAATATCATATCAAATACCAGTATGGCAGGTGGGTATAAGCAAGTAGCGGATCAGGAGCAAAAAGCGCGTAAAAATTGGCGCACAATAACAATGATAGCAATGGTGTTACTCATTGGGGCATCTATTTGGAGTTTCTTACTCCCGTTAGATAATGCGTCCGTATGGGGGGAAATAGCAAAAAGAGTATCAATCGCTGCTACTTTCGCAACTGTAGCGGGTTATGCGTCCCGACAAGCAAAAGTGCATTTAGATGCTGAACGTGTATATCGCAGAATGGAATTAGAACTTACTTCCTTAAGTCCATACCTTGTAGAACTTGAAGATGGTAAAAGGCAGGAAATCCTTGCCAAAATGTCAGAGCAGTTTTTTGGAAAGGCGAACGTAGATCTTGTTCAGCTAAATACACCACAACCCAATCCTGAAATCAATAATGGAAATCTTGAAATATTAAAACAATTAGCTGATTTGGCTTCGCAAATTACTTCGAAAAAGTAGTAATAAATAAGTAAGACTAATAGAAATAGTTATCTGGCAAAATAAAGTGGTTCATGGTATGAGGGAAATACAGTATCTGGGTATACAATGCTGCTCCATCCAATCCGAAGGAATTCATGGAACGAGAAGCGGAACATGTCACCATTGATGTGTCCAACCCAAATATTGTTGCAGAACATTTGCAATACGCCACACATGAACTGAACGGGACCATCTCATCACCGCATAACTTTTTTAAAGTTTCCGCTGCCCGAAAAGCGGACGGTTTTCTCGAAAAGATGAAGGAAGTGTCAAAAGGTACATGGAAATTAGTGGACCCGGAGATCAAGTATAATTTCCTATTAAGCAGCAGCAAATTGTATAATGTGATTCACAATCAAGGGCTAACGAATGAAACCCTTTATGAAGGGGTCGATGAGCGGTCGTTGCTGCGGGATTATCATTTGGGTGCGGTATTCCTCTATAATCAGAAGACGTATAAGGTGACCAGAATTTTACACAGCAAAAATGAAATTTGTGCACTTCCCGTTAAAGCTGACTATACCACCAGATCGCAAATCTTTGATTCCTTTCATGTGCTGGATGTCGTAAAGGAAAACACCATTCATGATTTGGTCAAGCTTGGCCGAGGCCAAGTGGAAATTACCAGACATTTGTTTGGTTATAAAAAAGTTCAGTTATTTGGCGGGGGAACTTCGGAACTCATTCAAGAGAGAAATATGTATCCGGTGTATCCGGTTCGGTATACAACGGAAGGTTTATGGGGGCAGTTTCCGGGAGGAGTCTCGGAAGGTGCGCTGCATGTCGTTGAACATGCGATTGCCTCAGCAATTCCAACGGTTGTCAAATGCTCGCACAGTGATTTCTCCTTGATGTCGTCAACAAACTTAAAGGAATTTGACAACAAGCCTACCATCGTTTGTTACGAAACAGGAGGTGGCGGTGCCGGTATCATGGAAGCGATCGAAGAACGACTGCTTCATATTTTTAAAAAAGGATTGGGAATTCTGAAGGCTTGTCCATGTTCGAACGGATGTCCAAACTGTACACATTTGACCATCTGTGAGAAAAACAATGAGCCGCTTGATAAAGCTGGTGGGATACAATTATTGGAGGGATTTTTAGCGGTAAATAAACATCAGGTGGCAAATACCTAAAGCTAACATAATCCTAAATATTGAAGAAGCAGTACGAAGGATACTATGGGTTTTGCCAGCGGGCCTCCAAAGCTTTAATGCGATTGGGGAATAAGAAGTGCCAGGCCTTTCAGTAAAATGGAAGGTGCTTGGCACTTCTTCAATTGCCAATATACCAGAAGGCAGAATTTACTTGCATCGGTTATTATGAACACACCTGAAGAAATAGTGACAGACCATAGGTTCCATAATACATTAGATAACCGCAATCAAAACTTATTCAATGCAACTAAAAGTGAAAACCAGCAGAACCGAAAAGGAGCAAGAAAAGGAAGTAAAAGCGGGGTAAGAGGGGTATCATGGGATAAAAAGAATCAGGATTGGGTAGTTGTGATATAGGGTAGGTATTATGGGCGGTTTTAAGATATCGAAAAAGCAAAGGAATTAGCAAATGAAAAGATAAAGGAAGTTATGCCTTATCTAAAATGAGTTAGGAAACTAACAGCTTCGGTATTACTTTTTACATATTAATCAAAGCTAAATTTCTTAGCGGAATCTAACCCATCAAAAGAAATTGATTTAGTTACAGATTTGGTAGAAAATGAGGAAGCATAGTTAGAAGGTAAGTATGCAAAACTGATAGGTAATAATTGGATATTTTATACTATAGAAATATAAAGAAAACCTATCATTCTCTTTAATACAGAAGAAAAGGAGCATAACTATGGCGAGGATACCATTTGGACCAATAATAGAAGGTGTTAAAAAACATGGACCAAAAGCTGGTAAGTTCCTAAAAGAAAACTGGAAAGAGGTTGCGGGAGTAGCCGGAGCTTTTGGTAATGGGGGTAAGGCAATAAAAGAATCTATTGAAAAGAAAAAAGATACAAAACAAAGACAAGGGAAAATCCATCATAGAAAAGATCGGTTTGATCATTACAAGGCAACAGTATTAAGAGAAGTGGATAACAAAAATAGAAATGAACTTTATCAATATATATTGGAGATTGAACAATTTATTAAACAAATAGAAGATGAGCAAAATAAGGAATTAAGAGTAAAAAAACCAATTCATTCACATCGAATAAATAATTGGAAGGATATTCTTATCCAGATCCAGGACAAAAAAATTTCAAAGGACTATCTTGAATTATTAAAAATATATAACTCCCCAAATTATCAAAGCGATTATTTTAGAGGGTTCGAGAATCATGTGAAGAAATTTAAACAGCTGGTAAATAGCGGGAATTATGTAGACTTAGTTAGCTTTATTTCAGTGCAAACGAATAAGAGTATTGAGCAAATAAAAAGAGATTTTTCATTATAAAGGATAATAATATGGTTAAATGTGGAGATTTTAAAATTGATAATATTCTGCTAAAACAATTAAACCTGCAGGAGTGATACCTGAAATTTTTGAGCAATAAGCATTATGGATTCCTCCTCGATAACTGCAAGCTGCTCTATGAGTGTTTATTAATTAATGAAAGCAGAGGAAGAGTCCAAGGTTTTGTATCAGATTTGCCCGCGTTTATGGGCCAATTCATTGCTATTATTAATTATTTGAAAACCTTGTAGGATGAAGAATTACGGTAGTTGAAGGATGTACTAAACGCTACTTTCAATCAAAGGTGAGGAAGAATGATAAATAAAATATGGGAAAGAATTTTGCTTAATGAAGGAGAAACTTTTACTCAAAAAAAGGGCAAGCCATTTTCATACGGTGTAAATGGAAATTCAATCGAGCTAACGACAACCAATCAGATTGTGCCAAAAAGTCAGTTTGAAAAGGCTTTAGAATACGTACCTTTGCAAAAGACTACAGTCATTCAACATCTTAGAGCCCCATCCTATCTTTATGCTATATTAATGGATCCCAGGATTAAGCAAAAAGATTATTGATAAAGCTGTTGGAGCAATCGTTTGGTTTTTTTAAAAGAGATTAGGTAATTTGCGAAAAAAATTATATGCATATTTTAGGAACGCATGTTCTTATAGTGAGGTAAATGGTATAATATAATGGCAATAGAATAGGATTTCTCAAGGGTGGTCGGCACACTCCCAAACAGAAAGGGGGTGATGCTGAATGACAGTTTTTCAAGCATTGATGCTCGCAATATCTTTTACTAGTCTAATTATTGCGATTCTGTCATTTCATAACCATAAAAAATAATCCGCCCTTGAGTTAACCGGCTCTTGGCGGATTATTTCGTCCCATAGCCGTTTCCCTTTGAGGATACCGTCTATTGCTGGACCGGACATGTTGCTGCATGTTCGGTCTTTTTTAATTTATGAAATTACTAATTATATTATAACCTATTAACAGCGATAGCAACAAAAAATGATTAAAGCTTATTATAAATTGGTAATCAATGTGTTTACATTTGATTGTTAATTAAATTTTTAAAGAAATGAATATAGGGATGTTAGTCTTAAATACAAAAGTTGGCTATGGTGCCTGGCACCGCCCGACTATTTTTAAAACGTTTCATAGAGTATAGGTATTTTGTTTGAGATAATAGTAACAAATACCTATATTTGCATTGTTTTGAAAAAATATTTCATTATAATAGAATTATATACATTAACTTCCAAACATCCTAAAAATAGAAGGAGAGAAGCAGCATGCATGAAAAAAACATAGAGTACATACGAAAGGAAGTTCTTAGATTAATAGAAAAACAACAAGGTCTTGTAAAGGATTTAATTGAAACACCGAATCTATTAAAGGATAAACAGGAAGATAACCATGATCGTACGGTAGATAGGAAAGAAGCCGAACTATGGGCTAAAACATTGTACGATGAAAATTCCAAGGTGGAAAGATTGGAAATGACGTTAGCTGTTGTAGGGACTGTAAAAGCAGGGAAATCCACAACAATTAATGCTATTGTCGGTAAAGAAGTCCTGCCTAACCGAAACAGGCCTATGACTACACTTCCGACCCTAATCAGACATAAGGCTGGTTTTGAAACACCAACGTTACATTTTCCAAAACCACAGCCATTTAATGAAACAATTGAAAGGATCCGTCTGGCACTCGAAGAAATGGGAGTAAAGGAAATAGAGAATCTCCCTGTTTATGCCTCTGAAGATGGAAGGGAGCTTATTCAAGATATTATTTCCAGAAAGTTTTCAAGCATTGACAATGTATATAAAGGAACCGATCAAATCTTTGAATTTTTAAAATCAATTAATGATATTTCTCGTTTATGTGATTACAAAAATATTAATCTAGCATCACCTCTTGAACAGTACAATAGTATTGATGAATTTCCGGTGATTGAAGTTGAGTTTTTCCACCTCCGCAATCAATCTGCTGAAACAAAAGGAAGCTTTGCATTAATTGACACACCAGGTCCAAATGAAGCAGGACAAACCTATTTGAAGAAAATCCTGGAAGAGCAGCTTGAAAAAGCTTCTGCTGTGCTAGCTGTCCTTGACTATACCCAGTTAAACTCTGAAGCTGACGCTGAGGTGCGTGAGGCAATAGAGGAAATTTTAGAACATAGCGGGGATCGTTTATTTTTATTGGTTAATAAATTCGATCAAAAGGATAAAAATTCAATGGGCGAGCAGGAAGTGCGCCACTTCGTATCCAAAGAGCTTTTTAAAGGTGAAATTGATTCCGATAGGGTCTTTCCCGTTTCTAGTAAATATGGCTATTTGGCAAATCGCGCACTTAGTGAGATTTCTTTACATAACAAGCTTCCAAATCCCGAAGAAAGTGAATGGGTTGAAGATTTTGCTGAAGAGGCACTAGGACGAAGATGGGAAAGAAAAATCCATGATATTGATGAAGTGAAGGCCAGTGCAGACGTGCTTTGGGAGGATAGTCTTTTTGATGAGCCGTTAGAGAAGGTGATAGGGAAAGCCCATAGTCGAGCTGCATTGATCAGCATTGAATCGGCTGTCAATAAAATGAAGAATTATGATAGTGATATGAGCACCTATTTGAAAATGCGAAGCGGCGGCATTAGTAAAAACATTGAAGATATAAAACATCATATCACGGCAATTGAACGAGATATTCAATTAATTAAAACATCTTCACAATCTGCTACCACCTCTTCCAAGAGAGCTATGGAACAATTGAGTGGGAAAATCACTTTTGCCTTTAACCAGGGGAACGATGCGCTAGTAAAGAGTATTACAACTCTTTTCAGAGAAGGAAAAAGAATTGAAATTAAAGAGGCGCAGGAAAAGCAAAGAGAGGCTGCTCTGCAAAATCGCCCACAGCGGCGAATTGGAGCGATAGTTGGCTCATTTCTTGGTAATAAACAAAATGACCAAGATTTCAAGATTAACCTAAATGGACCAAATAAATTTTCCAAGAAGTCCGAGGCGAAAAAATTCCTCGATCAATTATATGCCGTTATTAAGGAGGACTGTAACCATATCTCAAATGAACTACAACGATTGGTGAATCAGTCGGTACAAGATATGGAAGGGTCCCTCCAAAAGGAAATTGATCAACAGGTTCAACCAACATTAATTCGGGCAGCTGAGCGTTTAGGAGACGCCTTTTCCATTGAGTTATCATTTCAGGATCTTAAGGTAAATCCAATAAAGGTTGATTTTGATTCCATTCAAGATAAGGCCATTGAAGAGCAAAACGTTCGTAAAACCGGTACCACCTATGAAAGAAAATGGTACACCTTATGGCTGTACGAACATGAACGACAATACACCTATTATGAGGATGAGTACTGGGTTGATACTAAGGCAATTGGGAACAGGATATTAAATAATCTAAAAAAAGAACAGAGCAGCCTGAAAGTTGCTGTTGACCAATATGTATCAAATGAATTAGTTGTAAATCTAAGATTCTATTTTGACGAGCTCTCTAGCTACTTAGAAAAATTCCGTGGTAACTTACTTGATAGTTTAAAGGACAAACAGGAAAATGAAGAAAGCCTGGGAAAGCTATTAACAGCTATGGAGTCTTTGCTTTCCATAGCTAAGGAACATATGGATGATGTCAAACCATTACACGAGCAACTATCAAAGAATGAACAAAAGGAGCCATCTCTTGTATGAGCATAGCTGAACTTAAATTAGATGGACAGGAATGGGCGGAACTTGTTAAACGAGTTCCCGTCCTTCACGATAAACTTGTAGTAGATTTAATAAATGGTATTGAAGTAACACAGGAGCAAATTCGATTCCGGGAGACGAGAAATAATAAATTTTTCACAAGAGTATGGGACTCTATTACAGGTAAATCAGCTCAAAGGCAGCAAATCATTGATCATAACATGGCAGCAGGGATTCAAACCCTTAGTACCTGGGTTCAGAATTTGCAAATTAATCAGATTCAGACCAACCGCGCCTTAACTTTTGTTTCTGATAAGCTTCAAGAAACTCGTGATGGAGTAGTGAAGTTGATCCATCATCATTTAGAACTTAAGCAGGATTTAGAGGTTTTAGAGGATTCATTAATGAAGGCTGTTAATGAAATGGATGACAAATATAACTCTTTGCAGTCAGAAGTAGCCAGACTAGGTTTGCGTCAAAGTGCTGTTATAGAAATGGACCGAGTTTTTGATAAATGGGAAGCCGGGGATATTGCGGGCTTTTCGCCTATTGTTCAGCTGGTGGTTGTGTTGGAGGAACTACTTTGGGGGCAATTCGGAGAGTACAATCAAACTAATCCTGAGTTTAGGGAACAACTTCGGCACAAGAGCGTAATTCAGCTTCGAAAGATTACTGGAGTGAATCCTGATGAATTAATTCCAACAGTTGATTGGCTGTTGCCAATAAATACAGAAAAAAGACTGCATCAAGATATGCTTAATCTTATGCTCGAAACTGGGATATTAGGATCCCTGCCTTTCCATTCCGCAATTATACAAATAACCCAAGCTGGTTCTACACAGTATGGGGAAATAGAAGATTGGCTTTTAAGGCAAAAACATAAGGAACTCCCATATGTTGTCTCGTCAAATCGCCTTAGTGAACGGTACATGGCAGAAGCTAGTGCTCGATTATTTGGAGGAATACGGTAATGGGAAAAGAAAAAAAGCTTGGAATCGTCTTTTCAGGTGGTGGAGCAAGAGGTGCCTATCAAGCAGGAGTCGCCCAATATCTCGCAGAAGCGGGAATTAAACCAGATGCTTACTCTGGAGCAAGTATCGGGGCGTTGAATGCCGCTTTTTTAGCCTCTTCCAATAGTATTACAGAAGGAGCCAAAAAGCTTAAAGAAATTTGGGAATCACTTGAAACGAATGAGTTACTTCAAGTAAATAAAAAGTACTTAACAGTGGCTCTGGTATACGCGGTAATTCGAAAAGGGGCACAGCTTCATCCGGAAATTAACTTATTAAAACAGATTTTAGTAAATGCGGCAAGAGTAAGTTCTGCTTCATCAAAAGTGTTGCCGTTATTTAGGATTATTGAACAAAGTCCTTTATTTCCGAAAGTAAAAGAAAGTCTTTTTGATAATGGTGCTCTTCGTTCAATTCTTGAAGAAGAATTAAGAGTAAACCAGCTATTAGACATTTGTCCACTTTGGGTATCGGCCTATCAAAGTGATGAACTGGTAAATGATATGTTTTCTCTATTATTATCGGAAATTGGAATGAAACAAAATAAAGAATCTGAGTATTTCCTGCTCCAAGCTAGAACAGTACAAGAAAGAATTGATCTCCTGTTGGCAAGTGCAGCAGTTCCAATTGCCTTTGAAAGCCAATTAATAGATGGAAAACAATATATTGATGGAGGAATGGGTGGTTGGAAAGACAAACGGGGGAATACCCCACTCACACCATTAGTAGAAGCAGGTTACCAATATTGTATTGTTGTACATTTAAGTGATGGTGCACTTTTCAATCGAGCCCATTTTCCAAATACAACTATTATTGAAGTCCGACCTAAGCGGCCAATTCATCCTGAAGGTTCACTTTCTACCATGCTAAAATTTGAACCATCTCGGATCACTGAATGGATCGAGCAAGGCTATGAGGATGCGAAAAGGTGTATAGGGGAAGTCCAGGCCGTGTTTGGATTAATGATGGAAACGGAAAAGTCATACACTGAGTTACAAAAAAGTATTGATAAACTAAAAAAGGACAATTTCACTAATTCGATGAATTTGTTGTACTAATGAGATTTTCCAAGGGTGGTACTTGTAACCACCCTACTTTTGTCGTGGAGCAAGAATGTTGGACAAAAGTAAGGAGTTTTGTAAACTGCAAGTTTTTGAATATGTAAATAATTTAGGAAGAAGGAACCGCATATGGAAGTGGTGAAGGAGAGGGCATTATCTAACCAGAAACAGGTATTTCAGAAATATTTGTTTCCTATTACAATTACTTTATCAATGTTAATTTCAGGTTTAACCGGATATACAGCCAGTCAAATAGTTGTCAACAATAATGTTGGTGACCCTACAGAGTTAAATACTATGAAGAACCAAGTAAATGAAGCTAGAAACAATTCGTCAAAAGTAATAGAAACAGAATTACCAAAAATAATTAGCGATCTAGATAAATACAATAAGGATATAAATTTATTAGTTGAAAATATTGAGTGGCTTAAAGGAAATTTAGCTCCTTTAAAGGATGCATTAGGCAAAATTGAAATAACAAGTACCGTCATTAATGGAGTCAACACTATTGTTAATATTCCTATTGTAGATAACATAAGTACTAAATTAGATTTTGCACAGAGTCAATTTGATGAAATTAATAACATATTAATTGGTTTGGAGAAATTAACAGTTATTCAACAAGAGATGAGTGATTCTCAAAAAAAGTTAAGTTCATTATTCGAAAAATATCAAAAAGAAAAAAGCATTGAACAATTAATTCAAATTGAACAAGAGTTAAACTCAAACTTGATCTATCAGATTGAAGATTTAAGGAATGCTACTATAGAAGCTCATAAAGTTTTTGAATTATCTTCAAGTGTTTTAACTACTGTAGTTAAAACTAAAACCTTTATTAATTCAATACAGGAAGTGGGGAAAGATACGCTAAATACAATTCAGTTTTGGAAGGATAATGAAGGCAGTTCTGAAATTGAGGTAAATATAAAAGAAAGTTTAGAAAAGGATTTAGATGCTAAAATAAAGAAGATTCAACAGCTACCTAAACAAATAGATCAACGATCCAAGAGTAGTATTACCTCAATAAGCAATGTTCAAAAAGAGCTACAGATTATAAAGATAGCACAAATGATTAGTAGTGAGTAAAGGGGAATAATCATTTATTAATTGTTTTTGGATTTAGATAGGTTACGGTGAACCGAACCACAAATAGAGGTAAAAATATTGAAGATAAGGTGGCATTTTGTTATCGGAAGCAGGAATGGGTTGTGTATAACCAGCCTCATTATCCGTTTTACGAGACAACATGTTGATAACCGGAAAAAAGGCATACACTTTGAATCAGTCGTCGGTTTGAAACATTAGGCCAGCAAGGTGGAGAGAACCGCTTAAATGTTGCCATTTCACGGGCAAAAGCGCAAATCCATATTGTTACCAGTATTGAACCAAATGAGCTGGATGGCACACTCCCAAACAGAAAGGGGGTGATGCTGAATGACAGTATTTGAGTCATCAAAGTTTGCGATTGGATTTGCGGGCTTAATCGTAAGCATTCTGTCATTTAACCGAAAAAAATAACCCACCCTTGAGTTGACGGCTCGGGTGGATTATCCTACCAATATGTCGATCCCCTGCTGAGGGATCCGTCTATTGCTGGACCGGACATGTTCCCGCATGTTCGGTCTTTTTCAATTTATTCTGTACTTGTTTATATTATAACTGAAGTTTAATAAAATGAAACAATTTATTATTATTTCTGCAAACCAAAATGATAGGAAGTAGGTGTTATCATAGTTAGCTATGTTGCAACCGGAACCGCTTAGGGTCTAACAGAAAACCGATAGGATCGTTTCCAATTGCCTTTGAAATTTTTTGTAATTGGTCCGCATTTTGCAATTTATTGTTAAAGGCAGATACCTTGCAAGGGACAGTTAGAATACGTCCATTCGTAAGTATTACATGGGTTTTTAAATAATACCCGTTGGTTCTGACGATATGATTTGGATTAAACCACATGGCATCCTCGTTTTTGGCTGATTTGGTTGCAAAGACGCAAATGTTATGAATCGGATCCACCTGGATGGGGCACATCGTGATATTCCCTAGGCGCGCTTTGGCATTAGCTATCGCACTGTTTAGATCAGAGCCAATACATCTGATGGTGTCTGCTAGTATTTCTAACGGAGAACGATCCACAACCAGTATTCTATGTAATTCTTCAACAAGAGTGCAGCACTTGCCATTTCGATCATGATAACCTGACATGTGAATAAAATCCGGATTGATAATATAGTACTTTTCAATATCCAAAGAATTTTCGCTCCTTAAGGTTTTTTGATTGATTAATCTTTGAAAAAAGGTATACTATCAATAAGTTAGTTTGCCGCTAACTTATTAGACCGAGAGCACCGTCTGTCCAGGACATTTGCTCTTGGTTTATTTTTTTGCTGCTCACATTAACCTCACCTCCCAGCAATAACACTTTTGCAAAACAAAATAAAAAGTACCTAGAGGAATCACTATTACTATCGACCTATTACAAAAGCATTTAGATATAGTTGTTTGAACGTGGTGAATAAAGACCGGAACTCAGAATGTTCAAATAAATCAATTATTTAATACATTTTTTTACAGATAGCTGTAACATTGGATAAAAATTTATTGTTATTTTCAAAAAATAATTACAAATAAAAAATAACACAAAAAATTACACAATTGGGATTATTTTAATGCCTAATTCGTAACTTTTTGTGTCAAAAACAGTCGATTTATGTCGTGTATGTTTCTTTGTGAGAATATTAAAATAATTGCATCCTTTTATTTGCTATTCAGGTTCATGCTTTCACTTTTTAACGTTAAAATTAGTTTCTTCTGTTTCAGAAATGCGATAAAATTCTGCGGCTTCTTTAATTTCCTTTACAAGGTCTTCGTGCTCCATCTGTAAACCTTTCCCAAGTTTAAAGACAGTAAATAGTGATGGACCTTTTTTAGTTATCTCCAAATCACTCATGTACGACATCCAGATCGCTGTCATGAGCAAGTTCCTCTTGTGTCAACTCTTTTTCAGAACCAATCCTTTTAATCACTTCACCTATGTAAATGGCCTTTTCTTTTCTCAAGAGAATTCTCCTTTTTAAGACCATTACATAATTAGAATGTAAAATGCTCTACAGGCTATAGCCGCCAGAAATGTGGTACTGCTAATTTTTGTATCAAAGTTATGATAAAAATAAACGATTAAAGTTTGTCTTCATAATAATCCATAAACATTCTATGGATCCAGAAATCAATAACCATAGACCCCGGTACAACACCATATTCTGCGTCAAGCTCATCATAAAATCGGCGCATAAATTTATTCTGTAAAACACCATAAAAGTAGGCAATTGGATTTCTGACAGCTTTAGTGAATTTTAATTTGCGAATCAGCTGTTTAAATGCTTCAATAGCAATCTCAAGCATCTGATCTGTTTCGTTTTCGCTGTTATATTTATAGGCAGCAATTTGCGTCATATGCCAGAATTCCTCAATTGTCTTTGCGTCAGAATAAAAGTACTTGACCAGCTGGACAAACTCTTTTGGAACATGATTGCTAACATAGCTGTAATCTAATACCAACGGTTCTTCTTTACGTTTATTATTCTTTTGATCTTTTTCAGTTTTTAAAAGATTACTAGTTTCTAATGGCTGGTTCATTTTTTCTGGTTTAGGTGGTTCATTTACAGGAAAACGATTAAAAACATACAGGTTGCTCGTTTGTGAGCCGTTTTTTCTCTCTGTTTCGTATACGGTGATGATTCCGAATTCCTTTGCTTTTAAGATCATCCGTTTAAAGGTGGAACGGGAAATGCCATTGTCGTGGAATTCCAAGTGAATGGCCTTCAGGATGGTTCCGATTTTGGCATTGCAGACACCAGGGATCTTTGCAGCAAATCGGATGAGACGCTTTAAGCCTACTAATTCACCCTTGGAGAAGTTAGCCTTGTGCTCCAGGAGCCACTGTTCGATGTGGTGGTTAAATTCAGTGAGACTAGTAAATTGAGAAAACTCGTGAAAGTGTTCAATACTGGCTGATTTTAAACTCATATATATGCGCCACCCTTATGATCGTTTGTATATGGCCATTCATCTTTTCTATGATTCTGGCACCTTTACGATATCGGGTTTGGCAGAATGAGTCGAATTCACTCATTTCCAATTTGGAGCGAATTTGGGTAGAAAAATGTGATTTTCGGCTCCAAATTGGAAATGAGAAGGCGTTTTTCGTGATTTTTCTACCGATTTGATAGTTTTTTATTTCGGGAGGAAAATGGCAGAGGGGGGAATGGAATAGAAAGTAGCTATACCTTTGAAACAATGGTAGGAGGGGGCATAATAATAATGAATAGTATCAGGTGATTCAACCTACCGAAATGTTTTAAGTCATCGTTGAGTATAGAAATAACATTTGGGTGTTGCATGATTTTTCCCTTTGGTTATTTCATGTCGAATAGGCTATACCTACTATAATTTTGCTGGGTTGCGCCCGTAAATTGTGAAACTTTTTAAAAATAAAACAGTATATTGTATTGGTACTTTTTCGAAGGGGTGGGCAGGAATGGGTATTTTGGCAAGATTTAAAGATATTATGGCAAGCAACATCAATGCGTTGTTGGATAAGGCGGAAGACCCTGAGAAAATGATTGATCAGTATTTGGAGAATTTGAACAAGGATTTGGGAAAAGTAAAAGCAGAAACGGCGTCGGTATTGGCGGAAGAGCAACGGGCAAAACGGAAGTTGGATGAATGCCAGGATGAGATGAATAAAATGGAGCGCTACGCTGCTAAGGCGGTGGAGACAGGCAATGAGGGCGACGCAAGGAAGTTTCTGGAAAGAAAAACGCTGCTGGCAGCCAATTTAACGCAACTACAAACGGCGTACCAATTGTCATCACAAAACTCCCAGCAAATGAAACAAATGCATGATAAACTGATGAAAGAAGTCGAGGAGTGGAAGCGAGCAAGATTATCCTGAAAGAAAACAGAAGATTTTTATTTGTTCATACAAAAGGGGTGAGGGGATATGATCCTTCATTATAAATGCCCCGGCTGCGGGAGTGATATGAGCTTTGATGCAGAGTCAGGAGATTTATCCTGTGAAGCTTGCGGCCGGCACGAAAATATTGAAAATTATCCGGAAAAATTGAAGTCACTGCGATTTTCAGAGGATGAGGCAAACGAGTACCATTGCGAGAATTGCGGCGCCGTGCTCATCACTGACGCGGAAACGGCAGCGACCCATTGCGGCTTCTGTGGTGCGGGTGTGGTGATTGCCGACCGATTATCAGGAAATCTGGCACCGGCAAAGGTCATTCCTTTTTCAATTAGCAAAGAACAGGCAACAACGGCGTTTCAAAAATGGTGCAGAAAAGGGTTGCTTACCCCAAAAGGCTTCCTGAATGGTGACAGAATCCAAAGTATGACAGGACTGTACGTCCCCTTTTGGCTGTATGACTTAAACAGCAAGGTACAGGTAAAGGCAACAGGCACTAGGGTAAGGACCTACACTCAGGGTGATTATATTTATACGGAAACAAAATATTATGATGTTTTTCGAGATATTAATCTTGAATATATCAAAATTCCTGTTGATGCATCGGAAAAAATGAATGATGAATTAATGGATAAATTGGAGCCCTACCCGTATGACCAATTAAAGGATTTTAAAACCCCGTATTTGGCTGGCTATCTGGCCGAGAAATACAATTATTCAGACGAAGAACTGCTCCCACGGGCGAAAGACAAAATCGATGGATATATAGAATCTTATATTCAATCTACATTATCAGGCTATCATTCTATCAGGATAACGGATCAGCAGATTGATATAAATAACCGAAAAAGCGATTATGTTCTATTGCCAGTATGGCTGGTAAGTTATGATTATAACCATTCAAATTATCTATTTGCCATGAATGGACAAACGGGCAAAGTTGTCGGCAAACCGCCGATTAGCAAGGGTAAAGTCGCTTCGTGGTTTAGCGGTATTGCCGTAGGCACCTTCTTTGCGCTAAAATGTGTCGCCTATTTAATGGGAGGTGGCTTTTGGTGAGTGTGAAATATTTTCGAAAAAAAGGACTTCTGTTCTTGTTATTGATTCTTTCGCTGGTGCTGCCATTCGGGTTCCTTCAGACTGTGAAAGCGCAAGAATTTGATCGGACGCATTATATTTATGATCATGCTCAGTTGCTGACGGAAGCTGAAGCAGCACAATTGCAAACTTTGGCGGCCGAATTGGGAGGACAGAGGGAAACCGCTTTTATCATCATTACGTTGAATGGCACGGATGGGAAGGACATTGTCCAGTATGTCGAGGATTTCTATGATGAAAACGCTCCCGGCTATGACCAACCCCATGGAAATACCGCGATCCTAGCGATTGATATGGGGGAGAGGGATATCTACTTGGCTGGGTTTAAAAAAGCCGAGCAGTATTTGAAAGATGAAAGGCTTGATCAGATTCGCAATCAAATTACTCCAGATTTATCGGCTGGACATTATTTTCAAGCGTTTTCACAGTTTATAAATACTTCGTATGAATACATGGGCCAAGAGCCAACCAGTGTCTCCGATGGATACACGGACTATGGGCCCAGAGGCGATTATGATGGGCAAAACAGCTATGAAAACACTAATGTGGAAAACATCTTTTTTCAATGGTGGTTTCAACTCATTTCCTCCCTTGTTGTGGCAGGTATCGTGGTGACCATCATGGCTTATCGCTCCGGGGGAAGAGTCACGGTCAATGCCCAGACGTATATGGATCATGATAAATCCAGAGTAATTGGAAAGCATGATACCTTTACCCATCAAACCGTGACACGGCAAAGAAAACCGTCCAATAATACCAGCAGCGGCGGTGGTGGAATCACTGGGGGCGGTCACTCGCACAGCGGCAGCAGAGGCAAGTTCTAATAAAGTGGAGGGGAGTAGATATCGATGTCTTTTTTTAAGAATCAATTTGCAAATGTAGTAGAATGGCAGGAATTTCGCGATGATATGATTTTCTATAAATGGAGCAATCGTGAAATTAAAAAGGGGAGCCGTTTGATTATTCGTCCCGGCCAGGATGCTATCTTTTTCAACAATGGAAAAATCGAAGGGGTTTTCCAAGACGAAGGTGAGTATGATATTGAATCGCAAATCATTCCCTTCTTATCGACGTTAAAGGGGTTCAAATTTGGCTTCAATAGCGGCATGCGGGTGGAAGTGCTGTTTGTAAATACGAAGGAATTTGTTGTGAAATGGGGTACACAAAACGCGATTAATATTCCGGCGCCGGGGCTTCCGGGTGGGATGCCAATCCGGGCAAACGGGACCTTTAATTTTAAAGTGGCGGATTATATTGCGTTAATTGATCAAATTGCCGGCGTTCGCGAGCAATACTTAGTGGAGGATGTCAAAATTCGCATCACCGCTGTCCTTGACCAGCTTTTGATGAAATGGATTTCAAGAGAAGGAAAGGACATGTTCAATCTTCAAGTCAATTCCTTTGATATTTCCAAAGGTATTCAGGATGATTTGGATATGCAAATGTTAAAAAGCGGCATCTCAGTGACCGGATTCAATGTGATGAGCTTCAGTTACCCCAAAGAGATTCAAGACCGAATTAACAAAAATGCATCGCATGGAATGGTCAGCGATGTTGGCCGCTACCAGCAAATCGAGTTAACCGATGGCATGGCCACGGGAAAAATGAGCGGCGGCGGGGCGGCATCGGATATGGCCGGAATGATGATGGGGATGAACATCGCGGGCAAAATGATGAACCAAATGAACCAGCAGCCCCAGAACCAACCGGCACTGCCTTCGTCAGATGCACCAGCGTCGGCTGAAGGGCAAAAGCGTCCGAATTTTTGCCCCAATTGTGGTACAAAAAACGAAGGATCTAATTTCTGTCCCAACTGCGGACAAAAACTTGTTTAAGGCCACAGGGTCAGACCCCCAATTCGCTAAAGCTTTAACGCGATGGGGGTCTGACCCACTAGCCTTGCAAGCGTTGAAAAATAATACAAAAATGTAATAAAAAGTATTTACTAAACATAAAAAAACTCCTATTGTAGAAGTTGTTGACCTTGTTATGTTCCCTAAACAAACAAGTCTTCTACAAAAGGAGTTTTCACTTTGAATAATAAAAGTATAGGCAATGAAAAGCTAATTTGTCAATGCTTATCCATTCTACCGACAGAGGACTTGGAATGTCCACTGATTGATTATGGGAAGAAACTAACTACTAAAGCTTTATTAAAAATTTTTGTGGCTGCACAACTAGACCAATGGAGTTCATACAGTCACATGGAGGAAAAATTAAGGGCACATCCTGAATTGCGAAAAGAACTTGATATTGAAGGCATCAGCGGTTCCCAATTATGCCGCCGAATCAATGATTTACCAACAGAAATGGTTCAAAAGATGTTTGAAAAAGTTGTGGCAAAAGTTCGTTCTCTTACACAAGGATTTGAAGGAATATCAAAGGAAATCGGTCGGTTAAATATCGTAGATTCAACGGAAATCCGTTTACCAGAAAACCTATGTGATTGGGCTTTTATATCAAAAGGGCATAATGCAGTTAAAATGCATACTCGACTCGTAGTGGTCTCTCAAGATGTCGCTTATCCTGATAAAATTGTTCCATCTACAGGAACAGTGAGTGACTTTGAAAGCTCATGTTTCATCATTGAGGAAGACGAGGCCACATATGTGATGGACAGAGGGTACCCTTCCAAAAAGAATTTAATGGATTGGTTAGCTAAGGGCATTTCATTTGTAACTCGTATTACCAAGAACTTGGTTCTTTATTCTTTAGAGGAATATAAGCCAACTCATCCAATGATAAAACGAGATGCGAAAGTAAACTTTGGGATTTCTTATGAACCAGTACGGTACATTGAATTTGTGGATGAAAAAGATAGAATCTACCGAATTTTGACAACCCGCTTTGATTTAACAGATCAACTAAATCTTAGAGATTTACAAGAATCGTTGGCTCATCGAGTTATTTTTCAAGTGGATTAAGGGACACTTAAAATTAACAAAAATCTGGAGTACAAAGCCACAAGGTATCTGGAATCAGATGTTCTTAGCACTAATCGCTTTGGGTATTTCGCTTATCATTAAGCTTCAAACCAAGTCGACAAAAACACCCTGGGAATTCTTTCGTGTCCTACGGACGTATTTATATTTACCAGGGACAAAAATGTTAAAAGAATTAAATAGACTTCGGAAAAAGTCAAAGGGAAGACAAAAGATTCCTATACCAATAGATAAGGAAAAACCATCGTTTGGTAACGTCGCTTTGGTGAAAGAAGTAGTTAAGAAACAGAAGAGAAAAGATGAACGGAAATTAGGAGATTACTAAATAGGAAAAAAAAGGGAACAAGGTCGTTTTAATGCCCTATTCTCCTTTTTTCTACTGAGATTGAAAAGTTAATGTAAAAATTTTGAATTAATTCAATTTAATTACTATCATGCAAGGCTAGTGGGTCTGACCTATTATGTTTAATGAATAAGGCAACAATCCTGAAAACATGGTAATTTGCTATATTCATCATGTCGCATAAAACCTTCACACCTTCATCCGTTCAGGTAAACTCTGTATCGACTGGACCACTAAATCTAGCTTCGACTCAATACGATAAAGCAGATAAAGTGTCACTACAATGGGAAATCCTACCTCGTTGATGAGTGAAATGATTTGATCCACAACCATTCTTCTCCTTTCTGATTTATAATTTTAAAAAGAGGCCGTTCGTTATGATCCCGGCCTCTCTCTTAAACATTATTAATGCTTTAAGCTTAGACAATTTCATACTCAACCACATTGCGGTCGATGACTCTCGCGCCTTTTGATGAAACATATCGTCCGCTGGCAGATGTAAATACATCCGCTGCAATAATCTGTTCCATTGACTGTTTAACAGCAGCCTCATCAATCGGCTCCTTTGGGTTTTCCAACGCAATACGTGCGGTTTTACCAAATTCCGTTCCAAACATTAATTCCAATGTTTTTGCCATTCCTTTCACCTCCTTTCTTTGAGCATGGGGGCGGTTCAATTTCCTCGAATTTCAACTCAATACCCGCATATTAGATTTGAAGCTTAGTTGATTTAGATTAGAAGAACCATCCCATTGCATGACTAATTACTTCCCGTTGTTACGCAGTTAATTCAGTGCTGTCGCTGCGCTCTGTTTTGTTTAGCGGGTAGTTGCATAGAGCAGAAATAGCTTGTGCAACCTGGAATAACTGATCGGCAGTTGATTCCTTTTTGATGTTGCTAAACGTTTTGGTTTTTACGATTGGGTTTCCTTGCTCATCAAGATCAACCTGAAACGCTAACCGAAGCTTTGAACCTTCTAACAATGCTTGTGCCATTGTTGTTCACCTCCTTTCACCTTTTATTTAGTGCTTTTGAGGTGAAAAGGACAGGGTTAGAAATATTTAATTTTTTCCTTGGGCAAGGTTCTCATGCATTACTAAGACTACTGATTTTTTAAATTTAAATTTATTAAACTTTTTATTATGGTAAAATAATCCTATATTAAGTAAATGAAATTGGAGAAATAAAGGGATTTTAATGGGGTGAAAAAATGCCACTGTATAATAAACTGGTCCGCGACAAAATACCAGAAGTTATCAAAAGCACGGGCAAGAAATGTTCTTTTCAAGTATTAAATGATGATGAATATATAAAGGCACTTCAAGAGAAATGCTACGAGGAACTCGATGAGTATGTATCTAGCACAACAAACACTGAGACATTGGAAGAGTTAGCTGATTTGTTGGAGATTTTTTATTCCCTTGCTGATTATCATAGAATTTCCATTGAACAAATTGAAGAAATTCGGAAAGGAAAGCTAGAGCAGCGTGGTGGCTTTAAAGATAGGATTTTTTTAATTGATGTTGAAGATGAATAAAGTTAAAGTAAAAGATCGATGCAGGTGACAATATATGAGTCATAAATTACAAGTGGGCGAAATGAAAGCCGCTTATTTAACGGATAAAGAAATTTGGGGCCATTTTAATTACATATTTTCATCGAAATCCAAGAATTCCACCACATATAAATTTGTGTTAATCAAATCGTTGTTAGAAAACTTATATAATGTAAATAGCAAACTGGAATTGAATTACTCAACATTGTTTTCGAGTTTTGCCAAAATCTATTGGAATCTTGTTATTCACCATAATCTAAATCAGATCAATATGACGGATAAAAAAGCAGAAGTTCAGAACATCCTGCTAGGTGTCCAGACCAGATATCAAATCCCAGCAACACTTGTTTTTGATAGACTTTCTGCTGAAATGCAGGTGGAAATTATCAATAAAGTTAAGAAAAAATGCAAGATGAATGTTATGGGTGCAATATATGGAGATACCCACAGCACCATTTATGATTTTGATAATCAAAAAGAAATACTTAGAATGAATAGCACATTTTACTCGTTTATGCAAAGGTTCCAGCGGGTCTTAAATTATTTAACGAATTACCACCTTGCCTTATTTTTGGAAAAATTCAATGAAAAAGGTGACACTACCAATCTCCTTTTGAAGGTTGAAAATGTTTCTAAAAGGTCATCTCTCGATCAGTTTTACCAGGTTCTTTCCTCTTTCTATAATGGGAAGTGTTTTTATTGCGGAAAAGCCATTAGAAAGGAAAATGCACATGTGGATCACTTTATTCCATGGAGCTTTGTCCTGGCAGATCAGCTTTGGAATTTAGTTATTGCTTGTAGTGCTTGTAATTTATCTAAAAGTGATAAATTGGCTAGCAAATTATTTTTAGAAACGGTAATGGATAGAAATGAAACCTTAATTGCTATACCCGAACTTAGAACAAGAGAGGATATGAAGGTTTATTCTAGTAATAAACTTAAAGAGCTATATCATTTTTCGGCAGAAAATGGGTTTACTGATATTTGGACTCCAAAGAAACTGATTTTATAAGGAAGAAGAGAGGAACATTTAACGAATCTCACCAAAGATTTACTCTTTGAAACTTATTCATTTTTAATTGGGCAGGAAAAGTGACCAAGAAGGACCAACCTATTTTTCTAGGGGAAATGTACTGCACTCTTCGTTGCTGCTATAAAATGGATTTATTTTCATAGATTTTAACTAATGGGGGATTAAAAATATGAAACTAATAACATATTCGTAGAGTAGAAGATATTGGCGAATAGAGTGCAAAATATTTATAGGGTATTGTTGCCGAGAGACCGAACGAGCAAGGTTATTTACGAATACGTTTTATAGAATTTGGTATATAATGTAAAGGTGGTGTATTTGGGTTGCCTACTATAAGCATGTTTGGTGGTATGAAGATAGCAGTATTTTATAACGACCATCTTCCCCCTCATTTTCATGTTGCATATAATGATTATATAACCAGAATTGAGATAAAAACTGGTGAATATTTAAAAGGGGACGAACCTTTACCTAGAAGTAAAGAAAAAGATATTTTGGAATGGTTAGATAAGTATCAAGGGCAAATTATGGACGCTTGGAATGACTGTCAGGCTAAACCTAAACGTCAGCCAAACAAGGTTCCGCCCCTATATTAGGAGGGATTTCTGCATGGTTTTAGTAAAAAACGTTACAGCTATTGATGGATTAGATGGCTGGTTACTAATTGACTTTAGTAATGGAAAGAAAAAGTTTGTTAATATGAACCCTCATATGGATGGCACAGCGGAAAAGCTTAAAGAGCCTGACTTTTTTAAGAAAGTCCATGTTCATCCTGATTTCAATACAGTTACTTGGCCCGGTGAAATTGATTTTGATCCCGACAGCCTTTATGTTGAGGGGGTTGAGGCACAAGATTTAATTAAACTTGTGAAGATTATTAAAGATGATATTATGCTTGCTTAGGTATTAGAAAAGTAACAACAATCTGTACACATGTTTCTTGTATAAAATGTGTAAATTGAGTAGCCCTTTAGGTATACTCAATTTTTTTAGAATATCTACATTAATTAAACAGGTAATAGAACCAGAGCGTGAAGTAGGAGAGAAGAAAATGAACGAATTGCAGGTATTTGGTGAACTACATAAATTTTTAAGTAGATTAGGTGAAATGAATTACACGCTTCCGACAAAAAGTTTATCGTTAGGATATACACCCCTACGTTTTGGAAGAAGATATTCTAAGTTTGCGACCTTATATGGTGAAAAGCGCTATAACTGTTTGATTCTACATGTTGACATAGGCAATCCAGAATATGAGAAGCTTTAAATTAAAAAAACATGAGGTTTTTATTCCATTTGAAATAATCGACACTAAAGAAAAATTAGAGCAATTAAAACATTTTGTAAGTAAACAATATACTATTTTTGTAAGCAGATGAATGAGGCAGAGGGACGGTTCTTTTGCTTCAATTTGTATCCCTTTATCAATTGGAAGGTTCGTTGATTTATAGATTGAAGCAGCTTTTAGATCATAGAACCGGCTTCATGCATCTAGGAGTACCTCGTGATTTAATATTATAATGAATGAAAAAAGACTGATTTTAAATTGGAAAATGATCAGTCTTTTTTAACAGAAACTACATATGAACAATTTTTATACTATTCATTAAAATTTTCTCTAAAAGTAACCGTGTTATCCATCAATCTCCTACGCGCTCCTTCCCGCCATTGCTTTACAGCCGATACCGTTACACTTTCCCGTTCGGCAATTTCCCTGACGGATAGGCCATTAATGAGAGTGTACTGAAGCCATTTCCCTTGATTCGGAGTTAGTATTTCCAAACAGGATAACAAGTTTTCTTTTTCGAAAGAGGGGTCTTGCCGGCAGTCAGATGCCACCTCCCAGAATTCCTCCTCCGGACAAAAACTTCTTTCCTGGACTTTTGCCATCTTATTGAGTTCCATAAGCAGCTTGCCTCTAATATATGAATAAGCATAGTTTGTAAAATTCCCTTTTTCCGGATTGAATCGTTGGCTGGCCTCCCATAAGGAAATGAGGCCAAGTTGGTAAAATTCCTCCAGGTCTGTGTATAGATGAAGAGAGTGGATGATCTTGTGAATCATTGGCTGATATTGTTCGACTAACTGTTCAAAGCTTTCCAACGCTAGGTCCTTTCAGGAAAGCGCGCTTATGCCTCTGTATTCCCGGGTATCTCTACCATAGCGGGAATTCCTAATTTCAGCGAATCCACTCATTTCTAATTTGGAGCGGAATTACCCCCTCAAAATGGCAAAATCTACTGTATTATTTCTAATTTGGAGCAGATTTTAAGAAGTTTCGACCAAAACTATATAAATTGAGATTGTGGAAGGTTCTCAAGGGGTATTTTTTGATCCATAAATAGAATCCTTACATGAGAAGCTATTACAATGAGGTGATTCATTCGAGATGTATACAAAAATTTTTGAGTTCCCTCCATTGGAAACGGAGAGAATTAAATTTCAAATTTTGTAGAAGAGGTTTTTAGGCATTTCACGGATATAAATGTAACGAAGTATATGGATATAGAACCTTGTAAGGATATAAAGGAAGCAGGAGAAATAATTTCGTATCATTTAAGAAAATCAGGTTGCCGATGGGGGATGTTACATAAAAGCAGCGAAAAGTCTAGGGTATAAGTGGTACTTATACCCCATATTAAATATTGTTAATTCTAAATCAACGTATATCTCAATTATAATTCAAATAGACAGAATAATAGAGAAATAGACAAAATCACATTTTATATTATTTATTTCAGATGGAAAGAGAATGAAACCGTGCTGACAAAGGTAAAAAAGAAAAAGTGTCATTTCAACACGATGGTAGAAGAAGAAATCATGATTAGAAAATAATTTATTATGAGGGAGGAATATGTAACGATGACAAAAATAAAGCAAAATGGTTTTAATCTTTCTGAGGCGGACATAAATGAAGATTTGCTAAAAGAATTATCAGAATTCCCACTTCTTGAAGCACTTTTTGGACGGCGTTCCCGCCGATTTTTTCTTGGAGCAGAAATACCTGACGGACCGCTTGCATATAAATCAAGACACGAACCAGTACCGCTAAATAATTTAGAAAAACTACTAATATTATTGGGGGTCAGTGGTGTAACGGGTTGGCATCATTCAGTTACTAGACATGAACGTTATAAACCGTATCTATCCAATTATTCTGGATCAGCGTCGGGCAGAACCCATCCATCTGCAGCGGGATTTCATACTTCTGAAGTATTTTTTACGGATGACACTGGTACCTACATTTTCCGTACCCGTGATTTTGCACCAGAAGTGGGACGCTCAGAAAATGGGAAACTTTCTACAAAAGAACTACTTCTATCACATCAAAAAAGAATTGAGAAATTATCTGACGATCGCCTGCATATTCCAAATTATGAGCCCTATATGGAGGGGCATAATTCCTGGGTGGCCAATAAGCCAGGTACCTTCTTAGTGTTTCCAGTTGGGGATTTAGCCCAGCATACACTTTTAAATTTATGCTTCTACGTTCAAAATGGACTAGTTATCTATGACGATATTAATAAACGGAAAATCCCAGGTTTAGAGAAATACAGAAATATTGTGGATGTCGATAATCCGGTTCCCCTTAGCTTCCTTGATCAATATTCGCTTGCTGAACTATCTGCAGAATTGGCCACAGCAACATACTCAGGAATGTTATTGCAGCAAGCAATTGGGCTCGGTGGCTGGATGTTTGATGGAATTGATCGCTTAACCGTTTTAGGAGCCAGTGGTAATCCGGATGTTCCCGGTCTTGGTTTCCGCTATGATACAGATGAACGTTGGGCAATACCTAACCCAACAGGACTTGAAGGAGTATTTACTTCGTATACACCTCCACATTATCCGACCATGAGAGATGCAGTTGAAGCGTTAGTGGAACGCAAATTTGGGAAGGACGGTCCATTTCATCCTGAAACGAAGGGAATTTGGAAGAATCCGTCGATTGTGCGCAGCAACGCACAAGTTCATGATGAAGATTTTAAAGAAATTATTGCCCTGCAGGCTCAATACATGTATGATACATTCGGGAAATTTCCGGCAACCGTGCCTTCTGTCTATTCATTAATGTACTTACAGTCGCATCATCTAGATTTGGAGTATTATGACAAACTATTTGACCCGCATTCTTACTTATCCACCCATGCTGAGCATTTGAAAAAGTGGCATGGCATAAAGCTGTAACCATTAAACAAGTATTGTTACTTTCTATAAAAAAAGCTATGCAATTAGATGCCTGATGACACTATGGCCATCAAGTTAAGCAAAATCATTCTATTTTTAACAAAAAGGAATTAGTCGTGATAGGCACCACCCAATTATTGGATGGTGCCTAAGATAATAATAAATGGTAGATTGAAGTAGTTATGTAGAGGAAGTATTAATAAAATAAAGTAGAGAACCATCCCCCTGGTCACCCTCGGTTACTTGTCGTATCGATAAAATGTGCCCGAGGTCGTGCACAATAACTCGCCTTCTTCATTGCGGACGTCCGCTTCCATGAATGAAATTTTATAGCCATCCTTCTTATAACGAGACGTTGCAATCAATTTTCCGGATTTCGTTGCTTTAAAAAAAGAGGTCTTCAATTCTAGCGATACATAAGGTACGTCCTTAAGCCGAAAGTTTAAATGACCCATCGCTGTGTCAGCGAGAAAGGTAAAGATGCCGCCGTGCACGATCCCAGCCGGGTTATACATAATGTCAGTTACCGGACACGTAATGGTACATGTTTTCGCCTTATCATCATAATCAAATTCAAACTGCAACATATTGAACATAAATATACTTTCCGGTTTGATGGCGCTTGTATCATAAGCCTGCTCCATATGTGCCATAAATTCTTGCTTGTTCACCGATAATTCCCCCATTGTTAAAATTTCTCCCTTTTAATAATATCATATTTTTCGGAATTCTTAGACTACATTACCGAATTAAGCTAAATTAGGTAATTCGTTTGTGATTGTAATAGTAAATATATTTTCTAGTTCACACTTTAAATGCTCCATACTCTCAAATTCCAGGAAAAATAATTAGTTTGGTAACCTAAAATAATAGTAAATTAACAATTTATTTACAATAGGATGATTTAATCTGCCAAATTATTTCGAAAAAATGGTAGAATAGTATTATTGCATAGTATTCCTGGAGGGATAATCCGTGAATGATAGGGAATTTCAACTAGAACAGCAAAATCTAACTGAAACAATAAAAAATATCGAAGACCGAACCTATTATGTTTGGGAATTAATAGAGAATAAGAAGCAGCAATTCAAAGAACACACCAATGCTATCGGCGATGAAATTGCTTATCGGAGTGGGAGGCAGGAAGCCGATCTCCTTGCAAAAGCAAATGAAGAACCGTACTTTGGAAGAATTGATCTTGATTCCGATGAATTTGGTAAGGAAACTTATTATATTGGTAAACAAGGAGTAAAAAATAAAAATGAAGAACTTGTTGTAGTGGACTGGAGAATGCCGCTGGCCTCCGTTTATTATAACTTTACTCCTGGCAAACCGATTCAAAAATATGTTGTTGAGGATGAACGAACCAACAAAAAAGAATCCTTTATTGTTGAGGTTTTAAAGAAAAGAGACTTTACCATTGAGAATCGCAAACTTAAAAAAATCATTCAGCAGGTAGCCTCTGCCAATAGTGATTTAAACAAAACGTTTACGGATAAGGGCGAACAGTTGAATGTTACCGATGATTTTTTAAGAGAGATTCTTGAAAAAAGCGAATCAACGGGATTTTTAAAAGAAATTATTGCCACGATTCAGCAGGAACAAAATATTGCGATCAGGCAGCCAATTGATAAAAATATCATCATCCAAGGTGTAGCCGGCTCAGGAAAGTAATCGATTGCTTTACACCGCTTATCTTTTCTTTTATTCAACAATAAAAAGGTAAAACCGGAAAATGTACTTATTGTTGGCCCGTCGAACATGTTTCTTAGTTCCTTCAAAGGGTTATTACCCGATTTGAATCTGGATGGGATAAAACAATCAACTTTCCAAGAATTGGCACTTCAGTTCTTAAACCCTTATATGAAAAACAAAAAGATTGCCAGTTATAGCGATTATTTTGAAAACGTTCTTTTTCAAGAGGGAATGGATAGGGAAAGAAAACGCATTGAATTCAAAGGGTCGGAAGCACTGTCGTTGATGATTGATATTTATATTCAGGAATATCAAAATAGGTACCAAGAGCGGTTTAGACCATTGCAACTCTTTGAAACTACTTTATTTTCCGAGGATCTTCAAAAAATATATTCTGGATATGCCTATTTGCCATTTGCTAAGCAGGTTACAAAGTTTATAGAGCATGTATGGAATATGTATAAAGACTTGCTGGATAAAAAAATTGACGAAATTAAGGATCAGTATGAGTTTATAACTGGAACCTATTTTCGTGATGCAGGATTAAGTGATCGAAATAAAGTGAGTTTAACTTCGCAAATGAAGGATATTTATACCTATAAAAAAGCTAAGCTTGAAGAGACATTCCATCACGCTATGGCGAATTGGAAAGAGAAAATGTCGATTCCAGATCCTGTGGCAATGTATAAATTAGTATTAAGTCATGATGTATTAAGGGCATTTTCCCATGAACTTGGAACTGAAATTCCTGAACTTTTCAGAAACCACTCATTAGAAAAAATCACTTATTTTGATTTGCCACCATTATTGTATATTTATCTTGCCATTTATGATGCGCCTGATAAATATGTTCATTTAGTTGTTGATGAAGCGCAGGATTTCAGTTACATTCATTATTTGGTTCTGAGACAGTTAACGAAGACAATGACAATATTAGGGGACAAAGACCAAAGTATCTTGCTTAATTATGGTCAAAACAACTGGAACCGCATAGAGGAATTAATTTTTAAGGACGAAGAGGATACGCTTTTGTCCATGAATAATAGCTACCGCTCAACAAAAGAAATTATTGATGTGGCCAACACTGTCTTGACTAATCAATTTGGTCTAATGCATGACCAGATAACTCCGATTAATCGTTCGGGCCCGGAGGTTGGTTTTGAGAATGTTCATAACGGCGAGGATCTTTTATTAAAGATTAAGGCAACTATTAAGGAGTGGAAGAAAAAATATAAACGGATTGCCATAATTCATAAAGACGAGAAAAAAGCTAAAAAGTTAGTGGACTATTTAACAACTGAAATCGGAAAAGGTGTCGTGTATATTAATCCTGAAGAAGATGTGTAGCCTGGCTTTGTGTCGGTTTTGGCTTCGTATAATAGTAAGGGAATGGAATTCGATGGTGTTATTTTAGTGAATGTCAATGAAGAGTCGTTCCCGAAAGATGACCTGCATGCTCGCTTATTATATGTCCTTCTAACAAGAGCCCAACAGGAAGTGAAAGGATTTTATCAAGATAAGCCTTCGGAATTGCTTAATGGTTATGTGAAACAGCTTGTAAAAGCGACATCTAAATTTGATGATATATTATAAAGACGAATAAGTGGTCTTTATATATATCAGGAACATTTATTTGTATATAAAATTGTCTACTTTTAAACTAGTGCTTGTCCTAATATGAATAGTGGGAAACGAAAGAAATGGGGGAAATTTATATGAAAGTAAAAATTATAGGACCAGCAGTTGCCCTGCTTTTAATCGCCGGTAGCTATAGTGTTAGTGCAGAATCTAACTCAAACAATGGAATTCCGGCACTATTAACCGAATTACAAACGACCGTCTCTAAATTGGTGAATGATGTTACAGAGCTTCTTCCGCTTAAAGACGATGTAAATTCCGTTAAAGACGAATTAGCCAGTGCAAACACAACCATTTCCGAACAGCAGAAGCAAATTGATTCACTGAAAATGGAAATTGCGGAATTGAAATCTTCTTCTTCTGGTACTGCAGAAACTATTACGCCAGAAGTAAAGGCGGCTCTTCTAAAAGCGGTTGCTAATAATATTGATCAATTTACTACCTACGTCACGTATCATGGCAGTCCCTCGGATTTTGATGTGGTTAAGATTAATGTAGTTAAATACGATATTAACGAAATCAACGGAAAAGAAGTATTACAAATTTATACCGAAGGCAATTATGAGTGGACTAATGCATCCCCTGGCCAGTCTGATGGAGCTGGTATGTACTTTGCTCGGAATTTAATTTTTAACTGTGACCCTATTTTCAAAACTTACGGGGTTAATTTACATTATGAGTTTTATCAAAATGGAGAAAAGATTATACCAAATGTCGCTCAAAAATAAAAGTAAATGTTTAGAAGTTTAGAGCCAAAAGACTAATATGGTTACTAAGCAATCGGACGGAATTAATTAAATCAATACTTTGTGATCAATTGAACCTAAGGGAGAATAACTCTGGTAAAGTTTAAAGGTAGTAATCTAAAGTTTTTATATAGTGGTATTCTGAGGGCCTTAATTGAGGCCCTTTTTGTTATTTCTGCATATTTTTTCAGAAAAATTTCATATAAATTAAACATTATTCTTATAAAATATCTAAGCTTCATTTCTTGAATTTTATTCAATATTAATAGAATTTGAGTTGAGGGAATTTGCTAATTTGGAATTAGAAATAAGAAACGTTGAGCTAACGAGGGCTATAAAACTTTAGAGTATATTTACACAAGTGTAATGATACTTTAGGTAGTTACGTGTACCCTTCCTTTTAAAAAATTAAGCCAATCCCTTAAAAAGTTGACATATTATATATCGCATGAATAGTGTGATATAAGTTAATTTATATCAATTATTCAATTGTGAATTTTGTAAATTTTGAGAAAATTCATTGACTATACGAATTTAATATGCTAATTTATGGTTAAATATCATAAGGATTTTTACAAACCCGGTAAACAATGCCAATCTTAGTTCGAATAATATAAGTAAATAAATTTTAAAAGTTGTTATATATTATTCGAATGGAAATAGGAGGTGTTAAGTTTAATGTAAGGGGTTACATATTCCGAACTTAGTATCAACAAAGCATTAGACAAGTATTTGATCGATGGGAATTTATTACATGCAGTTATCAAAAATGCTTTATAACTTTAGAAAGCTGTTTCCTAATTTAGCTAAAGAACCTTTTAAAACCTAGTAGATTTCTGAATGATATTGGATAAAAGATACACTGAAGAGTGGTTAATTGAAAAACATTAATGTTATTGTTGGCACTCTTAAATTTCCATTCTAAAAACCTATCATTTCTTATCGAAATACTCGAAAACGAAAAAAATGAAGCGATAATAATACGTTTAATGGGGGAGAAAGATGAAAAGAAAAAGCGCTGTTTCTTTGGGTTCAATTGTTCTGAGTTTGTCATTACTTTTTACTGGTTGCAGCAGTACCAATGATGATACGGCTAAAGAGGCCAGTGGTAAACCGAAAGAGATTGTAATTGGTAATATAGGAGCCATGACTGGTTCTAGTGCTACACTTGGGGTGGCGCAATCTCAGGGGGTCGATTTGGCGGTTAAGGAGATTAATGCAAATGGTGGTATCTTGGGTGCCAAAGTGAAAGTAGTTAAACGTGATGATGGGGCCGACCCAACTAAGTCGAAAACTTTTGTGGAGGAGTTGGTGGACAAAGAAAAGGTAGATTTTATGGTTGGTCCTACCAACTCTACACCTGCCGCTGCTTCAATGGCATTTCTTCAGCAAAACAAAATTATTTCCATACTTCCGATCGCAACTAGCACCCAACTGATTAATCCAAATAATCCTTATGCATTTAGACTGCTGCCGTCAAATGCTATACAGGCAAAGGCTATTGTGAAAATTGCCGTTGAAGAAAAAGCTAAAAAAATTGCACTGGTTGCTGATACTTCAGCACTTGGCACGGATGGTATGTCCGTTATGGAAGAAGCCATGAAAAGTCAGGGTGTAACCCCTGCAGTCAAAGTTACCTATAAAGCAGATGATGCAGACATGACACCTGTTGCTCAGAAGATCAAGGATGCTAAAGCAGACGTGGCATTATTCTGGACCTTGGGTGCTGATGGTGCAAAAATTGTTAGGGCCCTTGAACGGATTGACTACATTAATGATTTAGATATTATTGGCTATACAGGTTTAAACATGCCGAATTTCACTGAACTGGCTGGTCCTGGTGCTGATAAAGTGAAAACTGTTACTGCTGGTAGCTGGGCATTAGACACTGGTAAAGAAGAGTTAGCTCCAAAATATTGGAAGATGTACCAAAAGGTCGTTTCTGAATATGGCGAAAAAGACAAACGAGATACTAGTGCAGGCATGATTGCTCAAGCATACGATGCAGTGTATTTGCTGAAATGGGCCATCGAAAAAGCCGGTACAACTGATAGTGATAAAGTGAAAAAGGTTTTGGAAACGGATATAAAAGATTTTGATTCTGTATATGTAAATAAATATGCATTTTCAAAAGAATCTCACGAAGGATTTCCTGTTGCGGAATTGTTAAAGGTCAAAATAGGTGACATGGCTTACGGTGAAATCTTTAAAAAAGCGGATTAGTTCTGGTCATAAGTGTCGCTCACCTCGTGGTGCCGGCACTTATCAAGTAAATTGGGGAAAATTTTAATAAAACTATTCATCAAATTTGAAAGGAGACTATTGATGCAAGAAATAATCACTGCCCTTGCCAATGGAAGCATTTACGCATTAATGGCGCTTGCTATTGGCATAATTTATTCTACCACACAGATTATAAATTTTGCTCACGGTTCTGTCATTATGATAGGTGCCATGACAAGTTACTGGTTACTAAGTATTTTTCATATGAATTATATTACGGCTATTATTCTGGCTGTCATTATTAACATAGTCCTAAGTATAGTGATTTATAAAGTATCTGTAGAAAAATTAGGAGATCTAACCCAGAATTCAGGATGGATTGTCACTCTCTTTGGTGCAGGAATCATTTTAGACAATACGGCTCGAATGTTGTTCGGTACAGAGCCAAAGGCGTATCCTTTCCTTTTTGATGGAAAAGTTATTCCGATTTTTGGCACGAAGATTATGGTACATGAGATTATGATGATTCTTGTTGCGGTATTTATAGGTGCTGTTTATCAGATTGTGATGCAAAAAACTAACTTTGGCCGTGCTGTTAGAGCAGTTTCCTTTCGTCCAGATACCGCTCGGATTATGGGCATTAGGAGTAATCGCATTGTGTTGATGTGTTTTGCAATTTCAGGTGCTGTAGCAGCAATAAGTGGTGCTCTTATTGCGCCGATAACCTTCGCAAGCTATACAATGACCTACTCAGTAGGTATTAAAGCCTTTGCAGCGGCATTGATTGGCGGGCTAGGAAACACCAGGGGTGCATTCATTGGAGGGCTTTTACTAGGGCTGATAGAGGAAATTGCAAATATGATTGTTCCAGGCGGATTCGTAGATTCTATCAGTTTTTTAATTATGATAATAGTTATTATAGTTTTACCGGGGGGGATATTAAGTGCCAAACTCTTTAATAAAGGCGAACTCAATGCAGAAAAAATATAGTCGTATTTTTAAAATGGTTTGTGCAGCCGCATTACTTATCAGTTTTATTCTCCCTCTATTTGCTGGTGACTATTATATGCGGCTTATATCATTAATCTTTATCTATATTATTCTTGCAGTAGGGTATAACATTTCAGCGGGTTTTAGCGGAATTACCTCGTTCGCTTTTGCCGCTCATTACGGTGTAGGTGCATATGTTTCCGCAGTAGCGATTACCCGTTATAATATGCCGTTCCTTGTAGGATTACTTGCAGGTGCCATAGCATCAGGTTTAGTGGGCTTAGTAGTTTCACTTCCAGCTTCTAAAGTCAAGCACCATTACTTGGCCCTTATTAGTATCGGACTATTAGAAATAGTGCAGCAAATACTGAATGAATGGCAATGGTTTACTGGCGGGTCCGGGGGAATGTACATACCTTCCTGGGACATTTTTAGCATTAGTTTGAATAACTTTCAGAAATATTATGTCATTTTCATTATTATGTTGTTCTGTGTAGTTTTACAGAGGAATCTGATGAAAAGCCGGTGGGGCAGAGACTTAATAGCAATCAAAAATAATGAAATTGCAGCTGCGGGGGTAGGTATTAATTATGGCAAGTATAGGATAGCTGGTTATTTTCTAAGTTCAATACTTGCTGGTCTGGCGGGCAGTGTTTATGCCAGCTTTAGCGGTTATTTGAGCCCTGATACCTTCAATTTTGAATTTACAGTATTCATACTGTTGATGGCGGTTGTTGGAGGTGAGGGTACTCTTAGTGGTCCAATCATCGGGGCGGTTTTTGTCACATTTATACCTATGCTATTTAATGCTGCTCCTGACTTAAAGCAAATTGTATTCGGTGCGCTCCTGGTCATCTTGCCGCAGGTAATGCCAGCTGGTATTGCAGGAACTATTAAGAAGTATTTTAAGGAAATCGATAATAACAAATATATAATGGAAAAAACTGAGGTCAATGAGTTTGACATTGAACGTAATGTTATTAAGAATAATTCGGAAATGGAAGACATTCTGGTTGTTAAGGGTCTTACAAAGAGATTTGGGGGAGTAACGGCTGTAGACGGTTTAGATATGACCATTAAAAGAGGAACGGTTCACTCACTAATAGGTCCCAACGGTGCTGGTAAGAGTACTACAGTAAATATGATTACCGGGATAGACAAACCTTCAGAAGGCTCCATCATTTTCAATGGGAAAGAAATTACCGGTGACAAATTTTTTAATCTAACGAAGAAGGGTCTTTCACGGACGTATCAGCATGTTAGGCTCTTTAACAATCTGTCAGTAGTTGAAAATGTTGCAATGGGGGGACGTTTGTTTTATAGCTATTCGATTGTCGACTCTATTTTCCGGACTCGAAAAATGAAGATGGAAGAACGAAAATCATTTCAAGAAGCGATGGAATATTTAAAGATAATTAATCTTAACGACAAAGCAAATTATGATCCGGAAAGCCTTTCTGCAGGTCAGCAAAAGTTATTGGAACTTGCTCGAGCCCTTTATATGAAACCAGATCTTTTAGTATTGGATGAACCATGCGCTGGTCTTTCCGAAACGGAAACGATGGAATTTGCAAAGATAATTCATAAAATCCGTAATGCCGGTATTTCGATTTTGATGATTGAGCATCATATGGACCTTGTGATGGAAATTTCCGATTACATTACAGTAATCGATTACGGTAAAAAAATTGCTGAGGGCGACCCTGCCAGCGTAAATACTAATCCTGTTGTAAAAACAGCATATCTGGGCGAGGGGGCATAATCTATGTTACAAGTAGAAAACTTAACGATTGGTTATGGAAAGACTGAAGTAGTACACAATATATCTTTTCATGTGAAAAAGGGAGAGATTATTACCATTTTGGGTGCAAACGGTGCAGGAAAAAGTACGATCCTCAACACCATTGTTGGTCTGCATCAAGCAAAACAAGGGAGCATTCGTTTTCAGGATAAGGAAATATCTAAAAATCGGCCTGATCAACTGGTTCGGAGAGGGATTCGGTTAGTGCCGGAGGGGAGGCAGATATTCCCTCAACATTCTGTTCTGGAAAATATTCTTTTAGGCGCGTACATTGAAAAGAATGCTAAGAAAGTCCAGACACGACTGCAATCTATATTTGAAAGTTTTCCACGGCTCGAGGAGAGAAAAAATCAGATGGGAGGAACTCTTTCCGGAGGCGAGCAGCAAATGCTGGCTATTGCACGAGCCTTAATGACGGACCCCTCATTGTTAATTCTTGATGAGCCTTCACTTGGGCTAGCTCCAATCATTGTAGGAGAAGTCTTTGATCTTTTAAAGGAAATTAGTTCTTCAGGTGTCACAGTGCTATTAGTAGAGCAGATGGCAAATAGTGCCTTAAAAATTTCCGATCGCGCCTACGTCCTAGAAACCGGCCGGATTGTTCTTGAGGGCAGAGGAGAAGAAATAAGGAATAACTCAGATATTGCAAAAGCATATTTGGGAAATGTTTAAATGTTCAGAGCATTTACAATATAAACCTGAATTAATATAATGAACACACAAAATATAAAAATTTACCCCAAAGGTGATTACGTAAATGACTCTTAATATGTTAAATATACTTTGGCTTGCTAAAAGTGAATATCCAGCAGGCAGCAGTCTTACTCCTCATAAACATGATTACTATCAAATTTACTATGTTATTAGTGGAGAAGGAGATTTTATTGTAGGGAATGAATCCGTGAAAATGGGTCGGGGGATGTATCTTTTTACAAGACCCAATGATATCCATGGCATTTCCAGCACACGCGATGTAGATGGAAAACCGCTGCGAATGTTGGAAGTAAAGTATGTTGTGTTTGATAACGAGCTTGAAGAAAGTCTAAACCAGATTCCGATTGTGTGCCAGGGAACAGATAATATTGAAGAAATGCTGGCGCTAGTCTTTAAAGAAGGAATTGATACACTTCCTTGGTATTTAGAAATAGCGACGCATACATTCATTGCCGTGCTATACTACATGATTCGATTTCAAAGAATTGAGTTATCGGCAAATCCCAAAAAGTCTAAAGTCGTAGATCAAATTAAAGAGAATATTCAAGAAAATTATAGAAATGAAATTTCTTTGGACCATTTAGCAAAGTTTGTTGGTCATAGCAAAAATTATATTTGTAAAACATTTAAAGAAAATACTGGTATGACCATCAATCTATATCTCAATAAAGTGCGAATTGATAAAGCTGCGGAGTTACTGCTTAACACCGATTACGATGTAGCAGAGATTGGTAGAGATGTAGGATACAATAATATTTTTCATTTCATCAAGACGTTTAAAAAAATTGTCGGTACTTCACCAGGGAACTTCCGTAAAAATGAACTCACTGGCAATGCACTCGTGAGTTCTAAAGTAAAGGCGATTGCAACGATTCCAACTCAACAGACAAGGCATGATATATAGCGATTATGAAAGAATATTTTTAATAAATGAGGTGAAATTTATGACTGTTCTATCTGGAGTAAGAGTTTTGGATTTAA
Organism: Neobacillus sp. PVCKKU3; assembly: GCF_058323225.1. Lineage (NCBI taxonomy): Bacteria > Bacillati > Bacillota > Bacilli > Caryophanales > Bacillaceae > Neobacillus > Neobacillus sp. PVCKKU3. Next base: position 28,242 of record NZ_JBLVQN010000009.1, on the reverse strand, counting down.
CCCATTATATTGCTGGACCTTATTGCAGCCAAATGCTTGCTGATTACGGTGCTGATGTCATAAAGATTGAACGACTGGAAGGGGAGGTTGGAAGAACATCTTCCCCGATGCATGATGATGTCAGTTTGTATTTTGCCTCAGAGAATCGGAATAAAAGAGGGCTATCATTAGATTTGAAAAGTGCGAAGGGTAAAGAGATTCTTCACCGCTTAGTAGAAACGTCAGACGTTTTAGTTACCAATTATGGTTCCAATGTGCCCGAAAAATTAGGTTTTAGCTATGAAACTATTTCCGCTATAAACCCGAAAATTAGCATGGTACATATTACTGGATTCGGAGCAACCGGCCCTTATCGGGAATACGGAGCATATGATGGTGTCATTCAGTCAATGAGCGGGTTAGCAGAATTAACTGGACATCCAGATGGTCCGCCAACCTATGTTGGAACCTTTATTGCCGACCATATTTCTGGTTTGCAAGCAACTTTAGGGACCATGTTAGCCTTGTTTCATAAAGAAAAAACTGGACAAGGCCGCTTCGTGGATATTAGCATGCTGGATGGTTTGGTTTCTTTATTAGGCTTTAGCATCGCGGAAGCCAAGTTGCATGGCATCAATAAACAAAGGTGGGGAATGAGTGATCGTTTTCAATATTCGAAAGCATTCCCAACAAAAGATGGGTATGTATTTATGTCCTATCTAAATGTACCTGAAAAAAAGTGGATAGAATTTGCTAAACTAATTGGCAAAAGTGATTGGAGCCAAAGTAATTCAACATTCTTCATGGAAGAAGAAAGAACTAAAAATAGAGAAATATTGGATCAAACTATTGCTGAGTGGACCATTCAACATACAAAAGAAGAAGCTTTTCAACTTTTACAAGAAAAGGGTATTGCCAGCAGTCCCGTCAATAATGTAGAGGAAGTCATCAATAATCCTCAAATACAGCATAGAGAAATGATTCGAACTTTAACGATGGGAGATGTTGAAGTTCCGGTTCCCGGTGCTGCGATCAAGATTTCAGGGAAACCCGTACAAGAGTTTACCGTTCCTCCAGCTTTAGGTGAACATTCAGAGGAAATTTTAGCGCAGTTGGGTTTTTCCGAGAAAGAAATAGAAGATTTTATCGCAAACAATATAATAGGATTTGAAACAAATAATAATAGTCTTAGGGAACTGAATTTAAAATCATAAAATTAATCAGTAGGATATTCGGATTGTTTTGGGAGAATGAGAGGGGGAAATTATGAAACTTGAAGGAAAAGTTGCTATTATAACTGGTGGCGCTGGCGGCCTTGGAAAAGAAACTAGTTTGTTATTTGCTAGTGAAGGTGCACATGTTATTGTGGCTGACTATAATAAAAGTTTAGCGGAAGCAACAGCAAAAGAGATTGATGGTATTGGATTGGGTGTAGATGTTTCAATACGTGCTCAAGTGGATAGGATGGTCAATGAGGTTATCGAACAATTTGGGAAAATTGATATTTTAATAAATAATGCTGGTATTACAATGGACTCTACTCTTGTAAAAATGACTCAGGAGCAATGGGATCAGGTTATATCCATTAATCAAACTGGTGTTTTTCACTGTACGCAAGCTGTTGTACCTCATATGATTAAAGAGGGCTATGGTAGAATTATCAATACTAGTAGTATAGTAGGAAGAATGGGTAATTTTGGTCAAACTAATTATGCTGCAACGAAAGCAGCTGTTATTGCGATGACTCAAACTTGGGCAAAAGAGCTTGGTCGGAAAGGAATTAATGTAAATGCTGTTGCTCCAGGCTTTATCATGACCCCAATGACAGAAAAAATGCCCGAAAAAGTTCTTAACGGAATGAAAGAGAAAGTATCACTTCAACGGCTAGGTACACCAAGAGATATTGCCAATACTTATTTATTCTTGGCAAGCGATGATTCAAGCTATATCAATGGAGCTGTTATCCCGGTAGACGGAGGTCTTTCTATATAATAAGCACCATAAGAATGAATGAGATTACTTTAGGAGTTGGAACTTGATATAAGTAAGGCCGTTTGAGAGAAGAACCAAAACGTGACATTAATTCCGGATAGATGCTATAGATTAACTGAAGCACTTTTAATAACAGGAGACTAACCGCAAAAAGTTGTTGAAATACTGCTCTTAAGGGGGCAGTTTTTTTAATGTATTTTTGGATAGGTTTTCTACACACATGTCGGGGTTACCCTTTTAATCTTGGCCTATTTTTATTATTTCTTGGAAATGGAATCACATTTATAACGAGGTACTTGCCCTAAATTTTTTTTCTGTAACCAAAATTTTAGTTTTACCAAATTTGGTAGATGTAATTTTCCTAATTCTGCTAGAATATAAATAAATCTTAATTATTTCAAATGCGCTCTTTTAAAGAGCCTCGACACCTGCCATAAAGGCCGGAACAAGTTTAAGATTGCTATCAATGAATTATTTTAAGCGGGTGAAACTAATAATGCTAAACCTTACATATTTTCAATCAATATTTAACGAAGACAACACAGAAATTCGCTGCCGGAAGGTGCTGGATGAAATTTCACCGGTTGTAAAACCAATCTTTCAACAATTTGTTGAAAGAATCGGGATACAAATCGGAAATGAATACATAATCAGAAGCTATGATACGACACTTACTACTACCTATCATGATGCCCGTAATCCAACGTATGCTGAGAAGAAAAAGGAATCTGATATTGGCCGGAAACATTATATTAAACTGAATCGGAAAGTGGATGACAAGGAGTATAATTTCCTCACCCTTGAACTTGATGGGATCAGTAGAATGTTGATGATTCATTCTGAACTGAATTTCATCCCGTTTTGGGCATGGGTTCGGAACGATCAAATTCATGGTGTCCTGGAGGCGATTCCGTCCGACTATTCTATTTTTACGGGCTGGAAGGAAAAGTCGGTGATCCCAAAAGAGGAGTTTGTTCCGTTTGTCAAAAGCTGTATTAAACCACGGAAACGGCCTAACTTTGAAATTGGAACAAGCCTGCCGTTGGAAGGGAACATGGAAGAGGAATCCCTGATTGCCGAGCTTGTGTCCGTTTGGGAAAAGCTTGGCCCATTTCGGAGTTTTTATAACGAAGAAATTGATGTTTCAACTCGAGCATATGATTCCCTGATGCTCCTGGCCGCTACCCGAAACATTAAGGAAACACAGTTGCTTGGCCGTTCCTATTCAGTCGACATAGGGCCCTTGGAAGATCAAAAACAGGGAAAACGACAGCCTTTTAATATCTATGATGGGGAGCAAATGCTGACAAAGGGGTATCTCAGCTACCTTGACTATAGTGATAAAGATTCGCCATATCAGACGATTATCGTGCAACTGGAAGGTCATAATCATATTTTCACTAGCGCCAGAGCCATAATTGGGGACGGCACGATAGAGTGGTGGATTACCAAGTCATTCGCGGGACAGAACCAGGAGAACGCGAAGGTAATGGCCAACGCGATGCGATTGTTAGGTGAGCATCATATTCAGGTAAAAGGAAGTTCCTATTGTGTCGGAAGCTTCAATAATGAGACGCAGTCCTTTGTGGAAGGGGCTGAAGCGGTCAAGAAAACGTTTATCGATGCTGGCCTCCTCTTTGCTCATGTTAAAGGGAAGCTGGAATTGCGGTCTGATTCTCCAACTGTCGGAATAGGTGAAGAGGACGAGCCTGAAATAGAACAAGGATTGGAACCGAACTTTATGTTCAGTGAAATCATCAACATGATTTCCAACAGCCAATTTACGTTTTCCCATGACATTATTCGTGACTTACATTTGAATCTGACCGCTTTGGATGATAAGCATTTTGTGCTGTTAAGCGGGATTTCCGGGACAGGGAAAACCCAGCTTTGCCGCTTATATGCTAATTCCGTTTACGGATTGGAATATGAGAGTGAGAATCCGTATTTTACCATCATCCCGGTACGGCCCGACTGGACGGATGCGACTGCTCTGTTCGGTTATTATAGTTCCTTTGAAAAACGCTATGTCAAAACGGAGTTCCTCCAGGTTCTCCTGAATGCGTTAAAAGAACGGGATAAGCCGCATTTCATTTTACTCGATGAAATGAACTTGGCCCGGGTGGAGTATTATCTGAGTGATTACCTAAGTGCAGTAGAATCCCGCAAGGAAATTCCGTTGCATCAGGATGATCAAATTACCGATATTCCGAAAAAACTGGTGATTCCACCGAATGTCTATGTTTTGGGAACTATTAATGTAGATGAAACTACCCATTCCATCTCCGATAAAGTCTTAGACCGTGCCTTTGTCATGACGTTATCCGATGTTGACTTTGATTCGTATTGGGAAAGGGTCGACCAAGATCTGAAAGCTGGACTTACGAACGAGTTTACGATTTTACGGGAATTGCATCGCACGTTATCTGTTTATGAGTTGCATTTTGGTTATCGCTCCATGGGGGAAATGCTGCAAAAGCTATATGCCAATCACCAGCTCCCTGAAGAGTATCAACTGGATTCGATGGAGGCATTGGATCGGGTGATCTCTGAAAAGGTATTAACTAAAGTCCGGGGGGATGAGCGGATTTCTGATATGCTGGCGAAGTTGGAGGAATGGCTGACCATGAATATTGGTGCTGCTTCTATCTCACTTCAGAACGTGAAACGGATGAAAGAGGAGTTAGAGTATTATGGTGCAACCCAATTCTGGCGCTAATCTTCTTGAGCTTTTTGATAAGCAGCAAGGCTGGGTTCCGTTTTTGGATGCGTATCTTAGGGAAGCGACCGAATATAAGCTGCGTTTTAACGGTACTCAAATGGATGTGAGGTTTCAGGGTATTCCGGTACCATTTTTTCAAAAAGAGGGAAAAGGTTATGCCACGTTCATGACGCCTTTTCAATCTGGCTCCGTTCGGGTTTTTATAAACGGTCAAGAATTTGAGACCTTTGTTTCTCCGGATGATCGGAAACTGACGGAAGATCAGTTCAACCTGATGCTGGAAGAAATCCTGTCGGAGGCGAATAGCTGCTTCCAGCTCAGTGGGTTGACGACCCATGTCAATGCATCTGGCCGAAACCGTGATATCACTTGGACACAATGGAGTTATTTGGATCGATCCTTTCATCAGTTGAAGCACATCTTTTCAAAAATTGAAAAGCAGCCGCTTCGCCGTTTGGACAAGTATACGATGATGATGAAACGGGAAAAGGTCCAGCATTCGGAACAGGTTACGTTAAGGTGGTTGGATCAGCAGGGGCACGGCGACGAGATTCCAAGTACGGTACAAAATGTGAAGACATTAGAAACGAGAAATCTATACGAAAATCAAGTGCTAAAGCAGCAGTTGCAGGATTTGTATCGGCTCCTCCGCAAGTACGAAGTGGTTGAACATGATGAGGTTGCGGGCAAAGCGTTGAGATATAAAGGGATTGTCAAGCGTTGGTTAAACAGTGCGTTTATGAATGAAGTCACAGCAAATAAAGGTCCTTATACGATTACGCAAAAATTTCGTAAGCATCCCGTCTACCGTCTTTGGTATCAATGGTTTGACCAGCTTTATAAGCATAACCGTGAGGGCATCGGCTTTGATTACCCGATTTCATTAAAAGACACCTTTCAATTGTATGAAATGTGGTGCTTTATGAAGGTAGTCAGGATTCTGAGGGAAGCGGATCTTGTGCGTGATACGGGTGGATTGTACCGGATGACGAAGGATGGCATTTTTCTGAATCTGGCCGAGAACAAGGAAAGCAAAATTCAGTTGCGAGGCGGTGTGGGCCTGTACTACCAACGGGCTTATCAGTTCAACTCCCCAACTTTCCATACGTATACGCAAAAGATGATTCCGGATATTGTCCTAGAAGGGGAGAACGGCCTGATTGTGTTTGATCCGAAATATCGGGTTCCGGACAATCTGGGTACGGCACTGGGTGAAATGCATAAATATCGCGATGGCATTCTTAAACGGGACACCGGTGAGCGAGGTGTTCAGGAGGTCTATATCCTGACACCGACAACGGATGAGGTGGCCGAGGAGATGAGGTATTTTCAATTGGGATTCCACGAGCAGTTTGGTTTAGGTGCGATTAGGGTGAAGCCCGGGGTTGAGGATGAATATTTGCGTTCGAAGATTGTCGAGAGTGTTAGGCAGTTGTCTAAGTTGAATATTAAATAAGAAAAATTTGAAATATCAGTGGAATTGAAATGGAACGTTTCATTCATGTTTGCGATTGGTTTTTCCGGTTTAATCGTAATCATTCTGTCAGTTAACCAAAAAAATAATCCACCCTTGAGTTGACGGCTCGGGTGGATTATCCTACCAATATGCCGATCCCCTGCTGAGGGATCCGTCTATTGCTGAACCGGACATGTTACTACATGTTTGGTCTTTTTTAAATTATTCCATATTTAATTATATTATAACTGATATTTATAAAAATAAAAATAAATTGCTACGAACTACTAGAAAGGTATTTTTAATACCAGACGTTAAGGATACGCTTATGTCCATGAGCGATTTAATTAATTTTTCAATTATAAGGACAGACTAGTAATGAAAGAGGAGGAATCTATGCAATGATTAAAGAAATATACTGGAATGCGCCCGTAATACAAATACAGCATAACGATTTCGGCGAATGGGAAACAATGCTATGGACAAACAGGAACTGTTGGAAAATTGTCTTTGAAGCTCTAGAACAGTATTATTCTGCAGAGGAATATCGAGCTATAGACGCAAATGGAGAGATAATGGAATACCCACCAAAAAGAGGACCACATAAGATTTAAGGGAGCCAGACAGCGAGGGCTCCTTTTGTATTTGGGAACTCGTAAGATTTACCGGTTCCATTTTTCCTCTTTACAAAATGTCCTGTCAATTAGGAATTAACTTAAGCAAAAATTCAAAACTTGAGTATCTGGAAAAGAAAAAAACTTCATAATCCAAGAAGTGTGAACAACGATTCATACATGTATGAAAATTATAATTTATTATTTTAAAATTATGGTAAAATAATCCTGTGACGTGAAATAGGAGTCATATTTGTTGATTGAGGTGAAGAAATGCCGTTGTATAATAGACTAGTCTGCGATAAAGAATGCAGGATAGTACAAAAAAATTAGAGGTGGACCAGTATGAATACCCTAGATTCTTATATCCCCATGATTAAATTTTTCTCTCAATTTCTTGGTACCGATGCAGAAATTATCTTATATGATACGAATACAAATGCAATTAAGTTAGTTGAAAACCCGTTTAACCCTGACATTGGAGTAGGAAGTCCAATTCCTGATATGGAAAGAAAGTTTGTCGAACAAGAATTATATAAAGAAGAAGAATCAATAGTGAACTATCGGGCTTTTTCATCTGAAAGGAAAAAATTAAGGTCAGCAACTCATTTCATTAAAGATGATAATGGTGCATTAATGGGTTTGCTAATTATCAACTATAAGGTAGATGAGTTAATTGAACTGAGAAGTTTACTAAATCGTTTGATTAGTGGTTCTGAACCTTTTCAATATAAAACGGATCATTTCTATGAAAGCTATAATCTTTCGTTTGAAGATTTAATGACAAATATTATACAGGAGGCTTTAAAGAACTTTAACGCTTCTCCAGAAAGATTAAGCCATGAGGAAAAAATGACTCTTGTACGTATGCTGGATGAAAAAGGTGTGTTCTTGATGAAGGGGTCTATTAGTGAGTTGGCAAAGATTTTAAACACTTCTGAAACGTCTGTGTATCGATACATTAATAAGTTAAATGAAAAATAATGATATTTAAAAACCCCGTTGGATATGATTTTCATATACTCGGGATTTTTTATTATTGTGAAGTTAGTAATGGTAAAAATAAAAATTTTCAGAATTGTATTGTAAGTAAATTTTCATGGTGTTAAAATATTTACAAGATGTAAAAATTTTAACAACACATGAAAGGATGATTTTGATATGCGTTTTATGACTGCTGAACCTTTTCGCATAAAAATGGTGGAAAGAATTAAAAAAAGCACAAAAGAACAACGTCAACAATGGTTGAAAGAAGCAAGATTTAATGCTTTTCAAATTAAGGCTGAAAATGTTTATATTGATTGTATCACGGACAGTGGTACGTCAGCGATGAGCAGTGAGCAGTGGTCTGCTCTCATGCTAGGAGATGAATCCTATGCAGGGTCTAAAAGTTTTTATAAATTAGAAGAATCTGTTCAAGATATTTTCGGAATGCCTTTCGTGCAGCCTACCCATCAAGGAAGAGCAGCTGATTACATAATGGCAAAGCTTTATGCGAAACAAGGAAAATACGCGATTGGAAATATGCATTTTGATACTTTTAGAGGAAATGCAGAAGTATTAGGCGCATTAGCTGTTGACTATGTTTGTGATAATGGAAAAGATACAGCAAGTCCTCCACATCCTTTTAAAGGAAATATCGACATCCAAAAAATGGAGAGATTGATTGAAGAAAAGGGTGCTGAAAATATTTCAGTTGTCATTATCACTGTGACATGTAATAACAACGGTGGTCAGCCTGTTTCGATGCAAAATATTAAGGAAGTTAGCCTTTTATCCCAGCAGCACAACATACCGGTTGTCATTGACGCTGCGCGACTTGCTGAAAATGCTTACTTTATTCAACAGAGAGAAGAAGGCTATCAAAATAAGTCAATCAAGGAAATCACTAGAGAGATGTTTTCTTATTGTGAAACAGCGACAATGAGTTCCAAAAAAGATGGCCTAGTTAACATCGGCGGTCTTTTTGTAACAAAAAATGAAGAGGTATTTAAGTTTGCGCAACAATTAGCCATTGTTCATGAAGGTTTCATCACTTATGGCGGCTTAGCAGGGCGTGATCTGGAAGCGCTTGCGGTTGGTTTACAAGAAGGTGTCGATGAACAATATTTAGAGTACCGGATTAACCAGGTTAAATATTTAGGTGACCGTTTAAAGGAAAGAGGCATTCCAATTATTGAACCAACAGGGGGACACGGTGTTTACGTAGATGGAAGGAGATTCTTCCCGCATATCCCACAAAGTGAATTCCCTTCACAACGATTAGTGGTTGCTCTTTATGAAGAAGCTGGTGTTCGGGCTGTTGAACTAGGTGCTTGTGCCTTCGGATCAAAAGATCCTTTAACTGGTGAGGATATATACCCAGAAGTGGAAGCGATGAGAATAGCCATTTCAAGGCGGGTTTACACGAATAGCCATATGGATGTCATCGCCAATGCCCTCGGAGAAATTTATGAAAAAAGAGATCAGTACAAAGGTATGAAATTGGTATATGAAGGCCCTATCACGTCATTACGACACTTTACGGCAGGATTTGAACTATTGCCTCAGACCAACCCTATAGGTGTATAAAGGGTTTAAGACATTAAAAGCCGATTCATCTTAACCATAAGAATGTTTCGGCTTCCTATTAAAATAGTAAATATTAACGAAAAAAGTGGAGGTACACAATGAATAAATACATAAAAATTGCTGCAGGTTTAGCACATGTTGATTATGGTCATATCGCTGATATTGTACAGGAAGCAAGCGAGGCAGGGGCGGATTATATCCATTCAGATGCTGCTGATATGCATGATTTAAAAAACATGCAACTAATGGGCGGACATCAGATTATTGAAGGAATTCGTCCAGTAACAGATAAACCTATTGAGTGTCATATTTATACACGTGAATGTGACCGTCTATTTATTGAAAAAATTGCCGCTGCTGGTGCTAATATGTTAATCATCCCGGTAGAACATTTTATCGGAGCGCCACTCGCATATATCATTAACTACTGCCGAGAATTTAAGATGAAAATTGGTCTTACCATTGGCTGCTACACACCATTATCCTTTGTGGAAGAAGCCATTTATGATATCGACCGTCTCCATATTGTTGTTCATGGCGTGGATGAAACTGACGGTAAGGATAATTGGGGTTGGAGAAGGTCTTCCATCGATCTTGTAAAAAGAGCTAGAAAGCTTATTAATGAGAAAAATCCGAGATGTGAACTTGCTGTTGATGGCGGATTAAGAGCTGAAAATTTGGATCCTATGATTGAAGCGGAGCCCGATGTTGTTATCTTATCCTCAGGCATTTTTAAATATGAAGGCGGAATTACTGCCGGAGTAAAAGCTTGTCGAGAGGCTATTGATGCTGCAAGTATTAAGTACTTTGGGTAAGAAAGCTAGGAGGGAAAGGAATGGAATTTACATTTAATTTACCCACGAAAATTAACTTTGGTGTTGGTTCCAGAAAGAAAATTGGTGAACAAGGAAAGGAATATGGAAGAAAGTGCCTTATTGTTAGAACACCAGTGAAAAATCCCAGTCGTGAAAAATATTTTACAGAAATCACAGAAAGTCTTGAAAAGAATGATATAGAGTATGAGATTTTTAATGGTGTTGAGCCAAACCCAACAACGGTAATGGTTGATCAGGGGAAAAGAATGGCAATTGATGAGAAGGTTGATTTTATACTAGCATTTGGCGGCGGTTCCTCAATGGATACCGCCAAAGCGATCGCGCTACTGGCGGCAAATCAAGATTTTTCATGGGAATATAGTTTTGACCAATTTTCTGATCCCTTTCAAGATAAGGTGATGGGAGTTAAGGCTCTGCCTTTAGTAACAATTACGACCACCTCAGGCACAGGTTCACATGTCACGCAAGCAGCTGTTGTAACAAATGCAGAGAAAAAAGAAAAGTTGACACTTTTTCATTCCTGTATTTTTCCAAAAGTCGCCATTGTAGATTCTGACCTTATGCTGACTGTCCCTGAAAAAACAACGGCTGAAACTGGTTTTGATGCAATGTGTCATGCAATGGAAAGCTTTTTTAATCCAAGAGCAACAAAATTGACAGAAACACTTTCATTGCAATCTATTTCAATCATTGCTAAATCACTGCCTCTTGTATTGAAAGATTTAGAAAATAGTAAGTTAAGAGAGAATTTGGCCTATGCGGACACTTTATCCGGCATTTGCCTTTCCAATGCTGGAGCAGAAGCGCCACATCCGATTGCTGAAACCATCAACGGTTATTTTCCGAAGTTAGCGCATGGGCAGACATTAGCCTATGTATACCCAACATACCTAACACATGCAAGTTCAGTCATACCGGAAAAAGTTGAGATTCTGCTTGGTATTTTAAAAGACTACCAACCTACTCAAGGGCAGGAATCATTAGGTGAACAAGCTGCATTAACGATGCAAAACTTTTTACAAGCAATCGGGCTTTCACAACCATTCAAGTATGAAGGCAATATTGAAGCACTTGTAAACGAAATGAAAGAAAAGCTTTTCTTTAATCTTCCATTAACAAGAGCGGATAAACTTCAGGAAATTCTCACACAAAGCTTATTAAAAGAGGTGTGAACATGAAAGAGGATCTTTATTTTTCACTCGTAAACATTTGCGAAAAGGCTGCTCTTGATACTTATAAGTGGATTGGAAGCGGAAATAAAGAAGAAATTGACCGGGTTGCTGTTGAAGCAATTCGGCATGGACTAAATCAGATGGATGCTAGTTTTCGAATTGTTTCCGGGGAAGGTGAAATTGATGAGGCACCTTTGCTGCGAGAAGGGGAATGCTTTGGAAAAGAAAATGCTAATCTTTCATTTGATGTTGCTGTCGACCCAATCGAAGGAACAACATTAACGGCTAAGGCACTACCAGGTGCAGTAACAGTCTTGGCTCTGACTAAAAAAGATGGGATGATTTCTACCCCGGATATGTACATGGAAAAACTGATGGTCGGTCCAAAAGCAAAAGGTGCTATCGATTTAAGTCTATCATTAGAAAAAAACATCGTTGCGGTTGCTAAAAAACTAAATAAAACCATTCAAGAAGTTTCAGTGATGATTCTTGATAAACCTAGACACGCAGAGGTCATCCGCTATTTAAGAAATAACGGCATTAAAGTAGTCACACCAACAGATGGAGATGTGCCGAATAGTTTATTATTAGCATTAAACAAAGGGGATATTGATTTAATATATGGAATTGGCGGTGCACCTGAAGGCGTAATATCGGCGGCAGGATTAAAGGCGGTTGGTGGAGATATGCAAGCTAGATTTCTCCTGCGTCGTGATGTAAAAGGAATATCTCCTGAAAACGATGCAATTTCTAGTAAAGAAGAAAGGAGGTGTAAAAATAAAGGCATACCAGTTGGGGAAATATTAAAAATCGACGATCTTATCTATGATAATCACCCAATTTTAATTGCAACGGGTATCACTAATTCTGAGTTATTACAGGGAGTTGCCGTCATAAAAGATCATACAAAAAGAACTCAAAGCCTATTAATCAATGGCAGAAACCATAAAGTTCAATATATTACATCAGAGTATAAGGACATAATGAAAAGCTCACTCAGTTACTAGTGATAGTATGAATTTATATGGGTAAGGGGATTGAAACATGTGATGTACCTAATTGACTCAGCAAATACAGAAGAAATTAGCCGTTCATTGGAACTTGGTGTAGCTGGTATTACAGCAAATCCCGCTCTATATGTAAAACAAAATACAGACTTCTATCAATTTCTAAGAAATTATAGTCGATTAGATATTTTGCTAACAGCAGAAGTGATCGGTGATGATTACGAAGATTTGCTACAACAATCGAAAAAAATAACAGAAATTTCAAAAAATATAGTTATTAAAATCAATTATTCCCCAGCTGGCTTAAAACTTGTTCGAAGGTTGAAAGAAAAAGGTATTAAAACAGCGGTCACGTTAATTTTTGACATGAATCAAGCCATGTTGTCCATAAATGCGGGGGCAGATTATCTATTCCTTTTTGTTGCACGAAATGAAGAAGTTGGCGTAGATGGAACGATGTTTGTAAAGAATGTAGCAAGAGTTATTGAAAAGAAAAATTATTCAACAAGAATTATTGCGGCGAGTATTAGGACTAAATATCAGCTAGATTCCGTTGCATTATATGCGGATTATATTGCAACCCCGTTTAGACTTATTGAAGAGAGCTTCCAACACACTTTAACCACTTCAGGTAAAAAACAGTTTGAGGATGACATGAAAAACCTCGTTCGTATTGAGGAGGAACAATCCCTTGAACCTATATCATAAATTTTATTATGATAAACTGCAATTTTATGAAGAAGAATTAATATCCGATTTGGCAAGCTTAATCCAGATTCGATCTGTACGTGACGAAGAGACAATCTCTGCTCAAGCACCTTTTGGGAAAGGGATTCGTGAAGCGTTCGATGAAATGTTAAAAATTGCGAATCGTGATTCCTTTAGGTATACAGATTTCGATGGGTACGCTCTTCATCTTGAATATGGAAGCGGAACTGAGATTGTTGGAATATTGGCTCATTTAGATATAGTTTCTGAAGGTAATAAAAATGACTGGACATTTGATCCCTATACGTTAACCGAACATAACGGTTATCTATATGGGCGAGGAGTTAATGATGATAAAGCTCCACTATTAGCTGCCTATTACGCTATTAAAATACTCAGGGATTTAAACATACCTTTGAAAAGAAGAATCCGATTGATTATGGGAGGGGCAGAGGAAACAACTTGGGAATGCATGGATCATTATTTTAAATATAACTCTCAGCCTGATTTAGCTTTTACCCCAGATGGAGATTTTCCGATTATCAATTGTGAAAAAGGAGTCATTCAGGGTATTTTTAGAATAAATAGTGAAAGGGTTTTCAACGTTAATTCTCCTCATCAATTACTAGAAATTCATAGTAATAGACAGTTTGGGTTTATATGTGATGAATGCAAAGTAGTTATTGAAAGTGAACGTCCTGAAATAGTAAGAAACAATCTTGTTAATGCGGATGAAGTGGAGATTTGCAATCAAAAAATAACCGCCATATATAGAGGTAAAAAGGCTTTATCCCGTAATCCTCATAAAGGAAAGAATGCAATCTTTCCTCTCATCCAAAATCTCTCTAACCTTAAAACGGAGCTAGGAAATGCAGAGCAGTTTATTCATTTACTAGAAACATATTTTTTAGAGGATGTTTATGGAGAAAAAATTGGTTTATACCAGCAGGATAGTGAAACTGGACAAACGACATTGGCAATCACTTACGTTTCCTTCGATGGAGAAAATTTTGAGATTGCTTTTGACTACCGATTCCCTAAGGGGCAAAGCTTGGAAGCGGCTATGGATCTGTTAACAATGTTTAGCCATAAACATCAATTAGATTTATCAATCCATAGAACAGCGGATCTGCATTATTTAGAACAAGGTACGGAGTTAATTCAGACTCTTAAACGGGCATATAAGAATGTTTCTGGCAAAGAAGCATCCATGATTACCAAAGGTGGGATATCCTACGCAAGAGTATTAAAAAATGGCGTATGTTTCGGCCCAACCTTTATCGGAGACGAACCAAACACCCATATGGCAAACGAACGAATTCGAATAGAGACATTATATAAATCAATTTTAATCTATTGTGAAGCGATTCGATTGTTGGCATCCTAGACGATTACATCTCGGTCCTTTGTTTAGAAAAGTTGTGTGGAAACAACTAAATATTTGGGAGTGAGAATAGATGAAAGGTAAAATTCAAGTATTTGCAGGATCGATGATGATTCCAGTTATCTTACTGGTAGTTGCGGGGATTTTTATTGGAATTGGGTCAGCATTTGCAAACATAGAAAACGTCAAGGCTCTTCATTTAGGTTGGTTAATAAAAGATGGGAACTTTCTCCATAGTTTCTTTGTTGTATTCAACAGTTTAGGTTTTATGGTCATGAGATTTCTTCCGGTCTTCTTTGCAGTGGGTATTGCATTTGGATTGGCAAAGAAAGAAAAAGGATGGTCGGCTTTAGGAGGACTTGTTCTTTTTCTTGGTCTTAACACGGTTATCAATACGATGTTAAGCATCAACAATTTAACAGCAGATACCACCTCTATCGAAGCACTGGTGAAATCAGGTTATACGGAGTTAGAAGCCAGAAATTATAATTCATTATTCGGTTTTAATCTAGGCATTTTTAGTTACAATATGGGGATATTTTCAGGATTGATTGCTGGTGCTGTAGCAAGTATTGTCCATAACAGATATTGCGAAAAACAATTGCCAAATGCCCTTTCATTCTTTTCAGGTCCCAGATTTGCTCAAATTTTAAATTTTGTAGTTGTTATTCCTGTTGGAATTTTATTGTACTATATTTGGCCATTTATTGGTAATGGTCTAGCCAGCCTCAGTCATTTTATTACGGCCAGTGGTTTAATTGGTACGTTTGCATTTGGTTCTCTAGACCGTGCTTTGCTGCCTATTGGTATACATCATTTAATAGCTTTCCCAATTGAATATACCTCCGTTGGTGGAACAATGACAGTAGATGGCACACTCTATGAAGGTGTTCGAAACATTATGCTTGCGCAGCTTGGATCACCATCAGAAAGCGAATACATTGTCCGTAACTTTACAACAGGCCGTATATTATTCCATTTTGGCGGGTTGCCTGGTGCTGCACTAGCCATCTATCTGACAGCCAAGAAAGAAAATCGTAAAAGGGTTGCCAGCTTATTAATCCCAGCTGTATTAACGGCCGTATTAATCGGGGTAACGGAACCGATTGAGTATACTTTCTTATTTGTTCAGCCACTTCTTTATTTCTTAATTCATGTTCCAATGTCTGGATTGTCTTATGTCTTTACTGAAATGATGAATGTTTCCATTATTGGGACCGCGGTTCGCGATATGTTCCCGAATCTTCTGCAAACAGATAAAGTTCATGCCTTACCGTTACTGTTTCTCATTCCAGCATACTTTGCAGTTTATTATTATGCATTTAGATGGGCTATCTTAAAATTCAATATCAAGACCCCTGGCCGCGAAGATTCTGAGAGTGATAGCACTATTAAACTTTATACGAAACAAGACTACATTCAACAGAAAGAGCATGCAGCATCGAAAGAAGGCAGTCCATTAAAGACTTCAGATCAAATATTCGATATTATTTCTGCTCTTGGAGGTAAAGAGAATATCAGCCAAGTGACGAACTGTGCTACAAGGTTACGAATCAATGTAGTCGATGAAAATAAAGTAGAGTCGGATGAAACATGGGTCAAAAACCTTGAGGCTAAAGGGGTAGTACGCAATGGAAAGTCCCTCCAGATTATTTACGGAACCCATGTCATTACACTTGCAACGAAAATAAAAGACAGATTAGGTATGGAGTAATTTGCAGTTGTTAACAGGGATTGCTCAGAAGAGTTTTTTTAATAGCATGATCGGTAAGGAGAGAATGGAATGTTGAAGAAATTATTTGGTTTATCGAAAACCAAACGACAAGAAATCTTATTAGCTCCTGTATCTGGTGTTGTGGTACCGCTAGATCAGGTGCCAGATCCAACTTTTGCAAAAAAAATGTTGGGGGATGGGGTGGCGATTGAACCTTCAGAAGGAATAGTAGTCGCTCCTATTGATGGAGAAATTATCACACTTTTTCCAACCAAGCATGCAATAGGTATCAAATCTGAGCAAGGACTGGAAATACTGATTCATATTGGTCTAGATACAGTGAATATGGATGGGGAAGGCTTTGAAGTTTTTGTTAAAGTTGGTGACAAAGTAAAGGCAGGAACAAAACTGGTTAACTTCTCAATAGAATTAATTAAACAAAAAGCAGCAAGCACCATTACACCTATTGTAATTACCAATCAAGGAAATGCGTTAATGGAAATTTCTGCTAAAGGTAAAATTATTAAGAGAGAAACAGAACTAATAAAAGTTACGAAAAATACGGATAACTCTTTGGACAAATAATTATACGTTTTGTCATTTAGAAAGATCACCCCCTTGTTATATATTAAGACCAAGGGGGATTTTGTATCTAATGAGTTACTAGACTAAAAGGTAAGAAGAAGAGAGAATATTTTTCAGCAAGTGATAAGGGATTGGGTGTATCCTAATATATTGAGGAAGCAGACCTTTATATCGAAGTAAACCTTAACGCGCAGACGATCTTAAGAAATATTAAAGCACTAATATACTCCCCCAAATTCATCGGTACCTGCATGAATTTGTGGGGAGTATGCTAACCGCGATCTTCATAGTAAATTGGTACGAATTTTTATTCATTTTAAATACAAATTGGTTGGATATGCCCCGCTAAAACAGGCTATACAACGACTGCTAGTATCTGCAAGATCTACATCAACAGCCTCTAATAACCCTTCGGTGCTTAAAAAGGCCAATGAATCTGCTCCGATCACTTGTCCCATTGCTTTTTCATGTTCATGCTTGTTTGCAAAAAGCTCTTCTTTTGTTGGCATATCAACACCATAAAAACAAGGGTTTTTAACCATTGGTGAAGTGATTCTTACATGGACTTCCTTTGCCCCTGCCTGGCGAATCAACTGGACAATCCGCTTGCTTGTGGTTCCTCGAACAATCGAATCATCGACAAGTACGACTCTTTTACCCTCGAGGAGCTCATGAACGGGGCTTAATTTAAGACGGACAGCTAAATCACGCAATTCTTGCGTTGGTTCAATAAAGGAACGACCTGCATATGGGTTTTTGATGATGCCCATTTCATAAGGAATTCCCGATTGCTGGGCATAGCCAATAGCGGCAGGAACACTCGATTCAGGAACAGCCACCACTACATCAGCTTGGGCAGGGTGTTCTTTCGCTAAAATTTGCCCTAATTCTTTCCTGATGCCTAATACATTTCTTCCATGAATCACGCTATCAGGGCGGGCAAAATAAACAAATTCAAAAGAACAAAGGGAAACCTCCCCCTTTTCCGCAAATCTCCCTGTTTTTATTCCCTTCTCGTCTACAAGAAGCCATTCACCGGGCTCAACGTCTCTCCAGAACTTGGCATCCACTGCATTTAAAGCACATGTTTCGGAAGCCGCTATGATAGACTCTCCGATTTTTCCGAGACTGAGAGGACGTAACCCATGACGATCCAGGGCAATAAGCATTTGTTTTTCAGTCATAATGAGCAAGGCAAATGAACCGTCCAGCCGTTTAAGAACGTCTGGTCCAGCTTCTGAAAAATACTTTTTACTGGAACGCGCTATGAAGTGAGCAATAATTTCCGTATCCGTTGTTGTCTGAAAGATGGCACCTTGTTGCTGCAGGACATTACGCTCAATTCTTGCATTTACAAGGTTGCCATTATGAGCAACAGCCAAATCCCCCTCACTATACTTAAATACAAGGGGCTGAGCATTTTGGAGTAAGCTTTCTCCAGAGGTGGAATATCGTACATGACCAATGGCCATATTTCCGCTAAGCCCATCAAGGGTTTTTCGGGAAAATACTTGGGTTACTAAACCCATTCCCCGATGATGCCTAAATGTTTTTCCATCACTTGCTACTATCCCGGCACTCTCCTGTCCACGATGCTGAAGGGCATGTAGCCCGTAATAAGTTAAATCAGCCGCTTTCGGGTGATTAAACACTCCAAATACTCCGCATTTCTCCCGCATTTCCTCAACCATATGCGTAAGCCTCCCCGTACATATTCATTCTATTATTTTTGTCGAGTGATGATTTTCTATCCTAAATAATTTATTGCAGTCTTTGTTTATTCAATGGTACCAACAGAAAGAACTTTTTTGGTGTTTAATAGTGCGGATGAGGAGAACATAAAAAAATGAAAAGTTTTAAAAAATTAGAAGCATCTATTGGCTGTTGAGGGAGGCGAACGCTAATGAAAATAATTAAACCTGGCTCTACGATCGGTATTTTAGGGGGAGGACAGCTGGGAAGAATGATGTCACTTGCTGGGAGAAATATGGGATATCGCTTCATTACCTTGGATCCGACACCGGATTCTCCATGTGGACAGGTGGCTGATCGACAAATCATCGCTCCGTTTTCCGAGTTAAAAGCAGCAAAAGAGTTAGCAGATTCCTCAGACGTGATTACCTATGAATTTGAGAATGTTGATTCTAATGTAGCCTCTATCTTAGAAACAACATCTTTCGTACCACAAGGAAGCGAGCTCCTAAAAATAACCCAAAATCGTATTCGTGAAAAAACCGCGTTACAGTCTTACGATGTGCCTGTAGCCCCTTTCAGGGTTATAGAATCTGAAAGTGATATTCGCGCGGCAATTGATGATTTTGGGATGCCTTGTGTCATGAAAACAGCAACAGGTGGTTATGATGGCAAAGGCCAATGGGTGATCCGAGATAAAGGTCAACTATCAACTGCTGTAGATGCTTTAGAAAATTCAGGTGTAGAAATGATTATGGAACAATGGATCCCCTTCAGCAAGGAACTATCGGTGATTGTTGCCCGCAATTTATCAGGTCAGGCTAAGACCTTTCCTGTTGCTGAAAATATCCATATCAATAACATTTTGCATCAGTCCATCGTGCCTGCAAGAATCACGGATGATCAGCGAAGTAACGCAGAAGCCATCGCATTGAGAATTGCCGATTTCCTCCAAGTCGTTGGATTAATTGCCATCGAAATGTTCCTAACGAATGAGGGGGATATTATCGTAAATGAGTTAGCCCCAAGACCTCATAATTCAGGTCATTATTCGATGGATGCTTGTATCACATCACAATTTGAACAGCATATTCGGGCCATATGTGGACTGCCCTTAGGAGATACTACCCTTTTAAGTCCAATTATCATGGTGAATATTTTAGGCCAGCATGTAGATAAAGTGTTAGATAAAATGGATCAACTTCCTAGTGCGGCCAAACTACATTTATATGGGAAGAAGGAAAGCGGAGAAAATAGGAAGATGGGCCATATCAATTTTTTAGGTGCAACTTTGGAGGAAGTGACCGAGCAAATAAATAAACTTCAAATTTGGTCCTGAAAAATGAAGTGTAATTGATAGGTATGGAAGTTATCGAAACGGGCTTAAGAACAGGAGGGATAATCGTGGAAAAATTAGAACAGCTTTATGAAGGAAAAGCCAAAAAGGTGTTCAAAACATCAGAGCCTGGAAAGTATTGGATTGAGTATAAAGATGATGCCACTGCCTTTAATGGCGAGAAAAAAGCACAAATTGCGGGAAAAGGAAAGTTAAATAACGAGATTAGTACCATTTTTCTTACTTTATTGAAGGAAAAAGGAGTGGACAATCATTTTATTAAAAGAATCTCAGCAACAGAACAAATCGTCCAGCAGGTGGAAATTATCCCCATTGAGGTGGTGGTTCGAAACATTGCAGCTGGATCACTTGCCAAAAGGTTGGGATGGGAGGAAGGAAAGGATCTCCCACAGCCCATTGTGGAGTACTACTTTAAAAATGATGAGTTAGGGGACCCTTTCATTAACAATGATCATATTGCCATTCTTGGACTTGCAACAGAACCAGAATTAGCTGAACTTCGAAGACAATCCCTGATCATCAATGAGATTTTAAAAGAGTATCTGTTAAACAAAGATATTATCCTAGTTGATTTCAAATTGGAATTTGGGAAAACTCTAGAAGGAAAATTAATCTTGGCGGATGAAATCTCTCCGGATACGTGTCGATTCTGGGATGCCCATACAATGAAAAAGTTAGATAAGGATAGGTTTAGACGAGATTTAGGGAATGTTGAGGAAGCCTATCAAGAAATCCTACGGAGAATTGGGGGTAGTGTAAATGTTTAAAGCGACGGTCTATGTAACATTAAGGGAAAGTGTGTTAGATCCACAAGGGAATGCCGTTCATGAGTCGCTCCATTCTCTTGGCTATGACGAGGTTGGGGATGTTCGAATAGGGAAATACATGGAGATTGAATTTAAGAGCGAGGACAAAAAGGCGGCGGAAGAACGGGTAAGGGATATGTGTGAGAAGCTGTTAGCCAACACCGTCATCGAAGATTATAGGTTTGATCTTAACAGGCTGGAAGGTTAGGAGGGGAACAAGTTGAACTTTGCTGTACTGGTTTTTCCTGGTTCAAATTGTGATATAGATATGTATAAAGCTGTTTTAGATACGATTGAACAACCTGTCGAATATGTATGGCATCTTGAGACGGACCTGGCAAAGTATGATGCGATTCTTGTCCCTGGAGGGTTTTCCTATGGGGATTATTTGCGTCCAGGGGCTGTAGCGAGTCTATCTCCTGTTATGGAGCAAGTAAAAATAGCAGCGGAAGAAGGTAAATTGGTGCTTGGGGTCTGCAATGGATTTCAGATCTTAACGGAAGCAGGATTATTGCCAGGTGCTTTACGGAGAAATCAACGCTTAAAGTTTCACTGTGACACCATCGATTTAAAAGTAGAAAACAACAAAACTCCATTTACCTTAGAATACCTCGAAGGCGAAACAATCCGTATTCCCATCGCCCACGGGGACGGAAATTATTATTGCGACGAGGATACACTAAAATCATTAGAACAGAACAATCAAATCGTATTCAGGTATAAAGGGACGAATCCAAATGGTTCCATTTCTGAGATTGCCGGGGTAATAAACGAGAGAGGTAATGTTTTAGGTTTAATGCCGCACCCGGAACGTGCCGTTCATAAATGGCTGGGGTCAGATGACGGAAGGCGGATGTTTTCTTCTATCTTAAATTACTGGAGGCGACAGCATGGCACAGTATAATGAACCGACTCCTGAGCAAATTGTTGAGCAAAAGATCTATCGAGAAATGGGATTGACGGACGAAGAGTTCGATAAAGTAATTGAGATTCTCGGGCGGAAACCCAATTATACGGAAACGGGCATATTTAGTGTCATGTGGTCCGAGCATTGCAGCTATAAAAATTCAAAGGTAGTACTCAAACGTTTCCCCACTTCCGGTCCTCACGTGCTGCAAGGACCTGGAGAAGGAGCGGGAATTGTCGATATTGGCGATAATCAAGCAGTCGTCTTTAAAATTGAAAGCCACAATCATCCATCGGCCATTGAGCCCTATCAAGGTGCAGCTACAGGGGTTGGCGGTATTATTCGTGATGTTTTTTCGATGGGAGCAAGACCGATTGCTTTATTGAACTCATTAAGGTTTGGTGAACTGGATAACCCAAAAACCAAATATATTTTTGAAAATGTAGTTGCGGGCATTGCAGGATACGGTAACTGTATGGGAATCCCTACTGTTGCAGGAGAGATCTACTTTGATTCATCCTATGAAGGAAATCCGCTGGTCAATGCTATGTGTGTTGGCTTAATCGACCATGATCAAATTCAAAAAGGGGTAGCCAAAGGAATTGGCAATCCTGTCATTTATGTCGGGGCAGCGACTGGAAGAGATGGGATTCATGGAGCGACATTTGCTTCAGAAGAGTTGAGTGAAAATTCCGAAGCGAAACGCCCAGCGGTTCAAGTTGGCGATCCATTTATGGAAAAATTGCTGCTGGAAGCGACTCTTGAATTGATCACCTCTGGTCACGTTGTCGGTATTCAGGATATGGGGGCGGCGGGATTAACCAGCTCCAGCTCTGAAATGGCCAGTAAAGCGGGAAATGGCATTGAACTCGACCTTGACCTTGTTCCTCAACGTGAAAAAGGTATGACGGCCTATGAAATGATGCTCTCAGAATCCCAAGAAAGAATGCTGGTTGTGGCGAAGAAAGGAAAAGAAGAGGATGTAAAAAAGATTTTTGATAAATGGAGATTACACTCTGCTGTAATCGGCAGGGTCACAGATGATAACCTGCTCAGGTTGCTTCATAAAGGGGAGGTGGTGGCCGAAATCCCGGCAGACAAGCTGGCGGAGGATGCGCCGGTATATTGTAAGCCATCTAAAGTTGCTCCTTATTATGAACAATACTCCTCATTTGATCCGGCTGCAGCCATTGAGGAACCCAGCGACTATCATTCCGTCTTAAAGCAGTTGTTAGCATCCCCTACAATTGCAAGTAAGGAATGGGTTTACCAGCAGTATGACTATATGGTTCGAACCAATACAGCCGTTATCCCAGGATCGGATGCCGCTGTTGTGGCCATTCGTGGAACACGCAAAGCATTGGCGATGACAACAGACTGCAACGGAAGGTATGTTTACCTTGATCCATACGTTGGAGGAGCCATTGCTGTTGCCGAAGCGGCTCGTAATGTCGTCTGTTCAGGTGCGGAGCCATTGGCCATTACCGATAACTTAAATTTTGGGAGCCCAGAAAAACCGGAAATTTTCTGGCAGTTTGAAAAGGCGGCAGATGGAATTAGTGAAGCGTGCCGTCAGTTGAATACACCGGTCATTGGCGGAAACGTCAGTCTTTATAACGAGACAAAAGGAGAAGCCATTTATCCAACACCAACGATTGGAATGGTTGGCTTAATTAAAGATATCGACCATATTACGACCCAGGAATTAAAAAAAGAAGGAGACCTCATCTTTTTATTGGGGGAAACCAAAGCTGAGATGGGCGGATCCGAATACCAAAAAATGGTGACAGGAAAAATTGAAGGCCGTCCGCCGCAGATTAGCCTTGATTTGGAAAGGAATGTTCAGACTTTTACCCTCAAGGCAATTCAAGAAGGCTTGGTGCAATCAGCCCATGATACGGCAGAAGGCGGATTGGCCGTTGCGCTGGCAGAAAGCTGTATTGGCGGAAAGCTCGGGGCGGAAATTCAATTAACTGACAACCTTCGCCCAGATTTTAGCCTTTTTAGTGAATCGCAATCTCGAATCATTCTTTCCGTATCAGGCAAATACGCTGAAAAGATCAAGGAAATAGCGAAACAGCAGGGTGTTCCGATAAAAGAAATTGGGAAAGTGAGAGGTAAGGAATTGACGATTACACACAATGGAAGAAAAGTCATCTCAGAGCCAATTGCTGCTTTGGAAGAAGCGTGGCGGGGTGCAATTCCTAACATAATGCGTTCAGGATTAGTAAAAAAGTTAAACATGCAGGAAATCTCGGCAAGTTTACCGTAAAGGAGTGAACCGGATGAGTGAGGCGTACCGTCAAGCGGGTGTCAATATAGATGCAGGTAATGAAGCGGTTGAAAGAATGAAAAAGCATGTGAAAAAAACCTTCCGTCCTGAGGTGCTAACCGGATTAGGGGGGTTCGGCGCTCTATTTAAGCCAAACTTAACAGGAATGGAAGAGCCGGTGTTTGTTTCCGGTACGGATGGGGTAGGGACCAAATTGAAAATTGCCTTTGCCATGGACAAGCACGATACGATCGGAATCGATGCTGTGGCCATGTGTGTAAATGATGTCATCGTCCAAGGGGCCGAGCCCCTTTTTTTTCTAGACTATCTGGCCTGCGGCAAGATCATTCCCGAAAAAATTGAAGCCATCGTCAAAGGAATCGCGGATGGCTGTGAACAGGCCGGATGTGCCTTGATCGGCGGAGAAACGGCTGAGATGCCGGGAATGTACCAGGATGGGGAATATGATATTGCAGGTTTTACAGTTGGCATGGTGGATCAAAAGCATCTGATTGATGGAACCAAAGTAAAAGAAGGTCAGGTCCTGGTTGGGCTGGCTTCAAGTGGTGTACATAGCAATGGGTTTTCATTGGTCCGAAAGGTACTATTGGAGGATGCCAAGCTATCCTTACATGACTATGTGGATGAATTGGAATCTGAATTGGGACCAGTATTACTGGAAGCAACAAAAATTTATGTGAAATCCGTCCTTTCAACCATACGGAAATACAATGTCTTTGGTCTTGTACATGTAACAGGCGGGGGCTTTTACGATAACATTCCTCGGATTCTTCCTAAGGGTTTACAGGCTGAAATTAGGGATGGATCATGGACGGTTCCGAAAATTTTCTCCTTTATTCAAGAGGCGGGCAAAATTTCTGATTATGATATGTTCCGAACATTTAATATGGGAATTGGGATGATTTTGGTCGTTGATGCTGCAGACTCAAAGGGCATTTTGGAGCACCTGCAATCGTTAGGTGAAGATGCGTATGTGATTGGCACTGTGCAAAAAGGTACCGAAGACGTCGTATTTAAGAAGGAGTAGGTATGAAGATTGCCGTTTTTGCTTCTGGTACGGGTTCTAATTTTTCAGCGATTCTGGAATCGATCCAATCGAAAAAAATCACGAACGTTGAAGTGGTTTTACTCGTCAGCGACCGCCCCGAAGCCCTTGCGGTTCAGAAAGCAAGGGAGGCAGGGATCCCAGTGTTTACGTTTAGAGCGAAAGATTTTCCAGACAAACGAACCTATGAAGAAGAGATACTTCAACAGTTAACACAAAAGCAGGTTGAGTTTATCGTATTGGCTGGGTATATGAGACTGTTAGGGCATGTTTTACTCATGGCTTTTGATGGAAAAATCATCAATGTCCACCCGTCCTTATTACCGGCATTTGCAGGTAAGGATGCCATTGGCCAGGCGCTCGATTATGGGGTCAAGGTGACCGGTGTGACGGTGCATTATGTAGATGAAGGGATGGATACAGGTCCCATTATCGCCCAACAAGCTGTCAACGTTACCCCGGATGAGACCAGAGAAACATTAGTAAAAAAGATTCAAGCCATGGAGCACCAATTATTACCGGAAGTGATCCATCGTCTAGCGAATAGGGAGGCAGTAAAATGACAAGGGCTTTGATTAGTGTTTCCGATAAGGCCGGAATCGTCGAACTTGCAAAGGAATTAGAGAAGCTTGAGGTTGAAATTATTTCGACAGGCGGTACCGCGAAATTACTTGCGGAGGAAGGTGTCAAGGTCACCGGAATATCGGAGGTTACTAATTTTCCGGAAATATTAGATGGGCGGGTGAAAACCCTTCATCCCAATATCCATAGCGGACTTTTGGCCATAAGGGATAAGGAAGAACACCGAAAGCAAATCGAGGAACTTGGAATCCAGCCAATTGATTTAGTTATAGTGAATTTATATCCATTTAGAGAAACCATATCGAAACCGAATGTGACCTATGAGGAAGCGATCGAAAACATTGATATTGGCGGGCCGACCATGCTGCGCTCAGCAGCTAAAAATCATGCCTTTGTTACCGTTGTCGTCGATGCGCAGGATTATCCCATCGTCCTGAATGAAATGAAAAATGGCGGAGTAACCATGGAAACGAAAAGACGGTTAGCAGCGAAAGTGTTCCGTCATACGGCTGCCTACGATTCCCTTATTTCTAACTATTTAACGAAGCAAACAGGAGAGGAATGGCCGGAGCAATACACGGTCACGTTTGAGAAAGAACAAGACCTAAGATACGGAGAGAACCCGCATCAAAAAGCGGCTTTTTACCGAAAGCCATTAGCTAGCTCCGGGACATTGTCCATGGCTGAACAATTGCACGGAAAAGAATTGTCCTACAATAATATCAATGATGCAGATGCGGCTTTATCCATCGTAAAAGAGTTTGATCAGCCAGCTGTCGTGGCGGTCAAACATACCAATCCTTGCGGCGTGGGTATTGGAAACACCATTTTTGATGCCTATCAAAAGGCGTATGAGTCAGATCCTGTATCGATTTTTGGAGGAATCATTGCCGCGAATCGGAAAATTGATCGGCCAACAGCAGAGAAGATGAAGGAAATTTTTCTTGAAATCATTATGGCGCCTGATTTTGATGATGAGGCCTTGGAATTGTTAAAGGGAAAGAAAAACCTTCGCTTGCTCCGGCTCGGTGAGGTGAAAATGGCATCGCAGCCAGAACTGAAGCTTTCCTCTGTTTCAGGAGGAGTCCTCGTTCAAGAAGATGATGTAAAGCAGATTAGTGCGGAGGATCTTCGTGTCGTTACCGAAAGAAAGCCTACCCAGGAAGAAGTGGAACAGCTTCTTTTTGCCTGGAAAGTGGTTAAACATGTAAAGTCTAATGCCATTGTCCTGACAAAGGATTTTCAAACAATTGGGGTTGGAGCGGGCCAAATGAACCGCGTGGGATCGGCAAAAATAGCAATAGAGCAAGCCGGGGGAAAAGCGGCAGGCTCCTTCCTAGCCTCCGATGCCTTTTTTCCAATGCCGGACACGGTTGAGGAAGCCGCAAAGGCAGGTATTACCGCCATCATTCAACCAGGTGGTTCCATCCGGGATGATGAATCCATTGAAGCGGCAAATAAACATGGAATCGCCATGGTGTTTACGGGCATAAGACATTTTAAACACTAGGGGGTATCAGCTGAATGAAGGTGTTAGTCGTTGGGGGAGGCGGTCGTGAACATGCCATTGTGTGGAAATTGTCTCAAAGTCCCAAGATTGAACAAATTTTTTGTGCTCCAGGCAATCCGGGAATCGCAGCATTAGCGAAATGTATACCCGTTGCTGTTTCAGAGATCGAAAAATTAGCTGAGTTTGCAAAAAATGAACAAATAGATGTAACGTTTGTAGGGCCGGAGGAGCCTCTTTCAAAGGGGATTGTCAACCATTTTAAAAAACAGGGATTAGCGATTTATGGACCTACAAAGGAAGCAGCAATGATCGAGGGCAGTAAGGCCTTCGCAAAAGAGTTAATGATGAAATATCAAATTCCCACTGCGAAATATGCTGCTTTTACAAATTTTGAGGAAGCTTTAGCCTACGTCCGCAGGGAAGGAGCACCAATCGTCATCAAAGCAGATGGCTTAGCAGCGGGAAAAGGTGTGGTTGTAGCAAAGAGTCTGGATGAAGCTGAGGAAGCGCTAAAAAGTATGTTGAAAGATGTCACGTTTGGTTCGGCTGGAGCAAGAGTAGTGGTCGAGGAGTATCTCGAGGGAGAAGAAATGACCTTGCTCGCCTTTGTCAATGGTACGACTGTGAAGCCAATGCTTCCGGCCCAAGATCATAAGCCTGTGTTTGATGGCGATGAGGGGCCTAACACGGGTGGAATGGGAACGTACGCGCCATTACCTCAAATTGATTTATCCCTGGTTGAAAGGATTGTGCGAGAAATCGTCCAACCAACGGTAAGAGGAATGGAAGCGGAAGGCTGCCCCTTTGAGGGGATTCTTTATACGGGTTTGATGCTGACAAAGGATGGGCCTAAGGTGATTGAATATAATGCACGCTTTGGTGATCCGGAAACACAGGTTGTTCTCCCTCTTTTAGAAACAGATCTATTAGATATCGTAATGGCAAGCATCACCGGTGAATTAGAGAGTGTAGACGTGAAATGGAAAGACAAGTCGGCTGTTTGCGTGATTATGTCTTCTGCCGGCTACCCAGGTCCATACGAAAAAGGCTATGTCATTCATGGATTGGATCAGGTTTCTGATCCGGCGATCGTTTTTCATGCTGGTACCTCTGAACAGGAGGACAAAATCGTGACCAGCGGCGGACGTGTTCTGGGGATTACTGCAATAGGGGATACCTTGAAAGAAGCGAGGAATTTGGCGTACCAGTCCGTAGAAAAGATCTCTTTTGCAGGTGCTCATTACCGGACCGATATAAGTTCCAAGGCTTTTCAATAAACATGCTGGAAGCATATATAAATAAGCTGAAAG